>JANOPR010000614.1:0-10002 GCA_031421955.1 Burkholderiales bacterium | reverse complement strand
GTCGTTGATCGTCGAGCGCTTCCCGGCCACGGTCGAGCTCGCCTTCGGTGCGGCCCTGCTGGCGCTCGTCCTGGGCATCCCGATGGGCGTCTATGCGGCATTGAAGCGTGGCAACGTCATGTCCCAGCTGCTGATGACGTTTTCGCTGCTCGGCGTCTCGCTGCCGACTTTCCTGATCGGCATCCTGCTGATTTTGTTTTTTGCCGTGACGCTGAAAGTGCTGCCGAGTTTCGGCCGCGGCGAGACCGTGGCCCTCGGCGCCTGGACCAGCGGACTGTTCACGCAGGACGGCTGGAAGCACCTGATCCTGCCCGCCGTCACGTTGTCGATCTTCCAGCTAACCTTGATCATGCGACTGGTGCGCGCCGAGATGCTCGAGGTGCTGCGGACCGACTACATCAAGTTCGCGCGCGCCCGCGGCCTGCCCGACCGCGCGGTCTACTTCGGTCATGCGCTGAAGAACACGCTGGTGCCCGTGATCACGATCACCGGCCTGCAGCTGGGGTCGCTGATTGCCTTTGCAATCATCACCGAGACGGTGTTCCAGTGGCCCGGCATGGGCCTGCTGTTCATCCAGGCCGTTCAGTTCGCCGACATCCCGGTGATGGCCGCCTACCTCTGCCTGATCGCGCTGATTTTCGTCGTCATCAACCTCGTGGTCGACATGCTGTACTTCGCCGTCGATCCGCGATTGCGGATCGAGAAGTCGACCGCCGGGCATTGACCTGCAGGTTCGATCTTGCTGGACAACCATTTCAAGGAGTTCTGCCATGACATCCCGATTCAAAGCCTCGTTGGTGTGCATTGCCGTCGCTGCGACCTGTGGCCTGGCGCAGGCAGTCACGTTGCGCGTGGCCAACCAGGGTGACGCGACATCGATGGATCCGCACTCGCTCAACGAATCGTTGCAGCTGTCGATCACGGGCAATGTCTATGAGCCGCTGGTCGGCCGCGACAAGAAGCTCGGCCTGGCGCCGGCGCTAGCCACCAAGTGGGCGCAGACCTCGCCCAACGTCTGGCGCTTCGAGTTGCGCCGCGGCGTGAAATTCCACGACGGCTCGCCGATGACGGCCGACGACGTGGTGTTCAGCTTCAAGCGCGCGGCCGGCGACGGCTCCGACATGAAGGGCTACACCTCGGCCATGAAGGACATGCGCAAGGTCGACGACTTCACCGTCGAACTCGAGACCACTGCGCCGTTTCCAATCCTGCCCGACGTGATCTCGCTGGTCTACGTGATGAGCAAGAAATGGTGCGAGGACAACAAGGCCGACAAGCCGGTTGACCGCCGCAAGGGCATCGAGAACGCGGCCTCGTTCCGCGCCAATGGCACCGGGCCCTATCGCCTGCGTGAGCGCCAGCCGACGACGCGCTCGGTGTTTGTTCGCAACCCCAGCTACTGGGACAAGATCGAGGGCAACGTCGACGAAGTCGTCTTCACGCCGATCGGCAACGACGCCACGCGCGTGGCGGCGATGCTGTCGGGCGAGATCGACATGATGGAGCCGGTGCCGCTGCAGGACGTCGAGCGCCTGAAGTCCAACGCGAACCTCACCGTGATGCAAGGCCCCGAGCTGCGCACCATCTTCCTTGGTATGGACCAGAAGCGCGACGAACTGCAGTTTTCCAGCGTCAAGGGCAAGAACCCGTTCAAGGACAAACGGGTGCGCCAGGCCGTGTTCCAGGCCATCGACATTGACGCCATCAAGTCCCGCGTGATGCGCGGTGCGTCGACGCCGACGGCACTGATGGTCGCGCCCGGCATCAAGGGTTTCGTGCCCGACCTGAACAAGCGCCTGCCGCATGACACGGAAGGCGCGAAGAAGCTGCTCGCCGAGGCAGGCTATCCCAGCGGCTTCGAGGTCGGCATGAACTGCCCGAACGATCGCTATGTCAACGACGGTGAGATCTGCCAGGCCGTGGCCGCCAACCTGGCGCGCATCGGCATCAAGGTCAACCTGCAGGCCGAGAGCAAGGCGACCTACTTTCCGAAGATCCTGCGCCGCGACACCAGCTTCTACCTGCTGGGCTGGACGCCGGGTACCTATGACGCGCACAACGCGTTGTCCAACCTGCTGGCCACGCCCACCGACAAGGGTCAGGGCCAGTTCAACCTGGGCTCCTACAGCAACGCCAAGGTCGACGAGCTGACGCTGAAGGTGCAGAGCGAGACCGACCAGGCCAGGCGCAACGCCATGATCGCCGAGGCTTTCAAGCTGCATGCCGACGACATCGGTCACATTCCGCTGCACCAGCAGGCGTTGGCCTGGGCGATGAAGAAGAACGTCAGCCTGGTTCAGCTGGCCGACAACATGATGCCGTTCAAGTGGATCAACGTGAAGCAATGACAACGACCGCGCTGCAGCGGTTCTTTGACGGCGACGTCTGGCACAGCTTCCGATCCACGCCGGTGGCCGTTGCCGCGGCCGTGGTGGCGTTCGTGCTGGTGTTCTGCGCGCTGTTTGCCGGTTGGGTCGCGCCGCACAACCCATTTGACCTGGCCACGCTGGAGTTGTCCGACGCGCGGCTGCCACCGGCCTGGATCGATGAAGGCAGCGTCAAGTACGTTCTAGGGACCGACGACCAGGGCCGCGACATCCTGTCCGCACTGATGTACGGCGCGCGCATCTCGCTGTTGGTCGGCGTGGCCTCGGTTCTGCTGTCGGTGGTGGCCGGTGTCGGCCTGGGTCTGCTCGCAGGCTTTGCCGGCGGCAAGACCGACGCGCTGATCATGCGCGTGTGCGACGTGATGCTGTCGTTTCCATCGATCCTCATCGCGCTCCTGATCGACGGCGTGGGTCGCGCGATGTTCCCCAATGCACATGACACCCTGGCCTTTGCCGTGCTGGTGATCGCGATCGCACTGCCGGGTTGGGTGCAGTACGCGCGCACCGTGCGCGGCTCGACGCTGGTCGAGCGCAACAAGGAATACGTGCAGGCCGCGCGCGTCACGGGCGTGTCGTCGTTTCGCATCATGCGCAAGCATGTGCTGCCCAACGTCATGGGGCCGGTGCTGGTGCTGGCCACGATCCAGGTCGCCACTGCGATCCTGACGGAGGCCACCCTGTCATTCCTGGGCGTGGGCGTGCCGCCGACCCAGCCCTCTCTGGGCACCTTGATTCGGGTCGGCAACGACTTCCTGTTTTCCGGCGAGTGGTGGATCACGATCTTCCCGGGCGTGATGCTGGTGCTGATCGCGCTGTCGGTGAACCTGCTGGGCGACTGGCTGCGCGACGCGCTCAACCCGAAACTGCGATGAGTTCCGAACCCCTGCTCGAAGTCCGCCACCTGAGTGTCGAGTTCCCGTCGCGCCGCGGCAGCCTGCTGGCGCTGGACGACATCTCGTTTTCGATTGCCCCGGGCGAGGTGCTGGGCGTGGTTGGCGAGTCGGGCGCGGGCAAGTCGCTGACCGGCTCGGCGATCATTGGCCTGCTCGATCCACCCGGGCGCATCTGCGGCGGCGAGATCCTGCTCGCCGGCCAGCGCATCGACAACCTGCCGCAGGAGCAAATGCGCGCGATCCGCGGGCGGCGCATCGGCGCGATCTTCCAGGACCCGCTGACCTCGCTGAACCCGCTGTATACGATCGGTCGCCAGCTGATCGAGACGATACGCACCCACCTGCCGGTCAGCGAGGACGAAGCGCGTGCGCGGGCGGTCAAGCTGTTGCAGGAAACCGGTATTCCGGCGGCCGAACAGCGCATCAACCAGTACCCTCACCAGTTCTCGGGCGGGATGCGCCAGCGCGTCGTGATCGCCCTGGCGCTGGCCGCCGAACCCGAGCTGATCGTGGCAGACGAGCCGACCACGGCGCTGGATGTGTCGATCCAGGCGCAGATCATTTCGCTGATCCGGCGCCTGTGCAAGGAGCATGGAACCGCCGTGATGCTGGTCACGCATGACATGGGCGTCATTGCCGAGACCTGCGACCGCGTGGCCGTCATGTACGCCGGGCGCATCGTCGAGGTCGGTCCGGTCGCAGACGTCATCCACCGCCCCTCGCACCCGTACACGGTGGGCCTGATGGGCTCGATCCCGGCGCTGGACGAGGACCGCGAGCGCCTGCTGCAGATTGACGGCGCGATGCCGCGCCTGAACGCCATTCCCACGGGTTGCGCGTTCAACCCGCGCTGCCCGCAGGTGTTCGATCGCTGCCGCAGCGAGCGGCCCGATCTGGTTGATGCGGGCCCGACTCGCGCCGCCTGTTGGTTGGTCGGGCACAGCGAGCGGAGGCCAGCATGAGCACACCGCTTGTCGAGGTGAAGGACCTGGCCAAGGTGTTCGACGTCTCGGCGCCCTGGCTCAACCGCGTTGTCGAGGGCAAGCCACGCCAGTTCGTGCATGCCGTCGACGGCGTCAGCTTCTCGATCCAGCGTGGCAAGACCCTGGCGCTGGTGGGTGAGTCGGGTTGCGGCAAGAGCACCGTGGCGCGCCTGCTGGTGGGTCTGCATGAGCCGACGCGCGGCAGCGTGCAGTTCGACGGCAAAGACACCCACGGCGCCGCCGACCAGGCGCAACTGCGCGTCATGCGCCGACGCATGCAAATGATCTTCCAGGATCCCTATGCGAGCCTGAACCCGCGCTGGAAGGTGCGCGACATCGTCGGCGAGCCGCTCACCGAGCATGGCATGGTGACCGACGTCGACGAACTGCGCGAGCGCGTCGCCGAATTGTTGCTTTCCGTCGGACTGGCCGCGGCCGACGTCGAGAAGTTCCCGCACCAGTTCTCCGGCGGCCAGCGCCAGCGCATCTCGATTGCGCGGGCCCTGGCCACGAGACCTGAGTTCCTGGTCTGCGACGAGCCGACCTCGGCGCTGGACGTCTCGGTGCAGGCGCAGGTGCTCAACATCATGAAGGACCTGCAACGCGAGCGCGGCCTGACCTACCTCTTCATTTCACACAACCTGGCCGTGGTGCGCCATGTGGCCGACCAGGTGGGCGTGATGTACCTCGGCCGCCTGGTCGAGCTGGCCGACAAGGCCGAGCTGTTCAGCCAGCCTCGGCATCCCTACACGCGCATGCTGCTCGACGCGATTCCCGATATCCACATGAGCGGTCGGGCGCGCACGCCGGTGCAGGGCGAAGTGCCCAACCCCTTGAGCCCGCCGAGCGGCTGCGCCTTCCACCCGCGTTGTCCGCACGCCAACGCACGCTGCTCGCAGGAGCGGCCGGCGCTGACCTCGATCAAGGGCGTCACGGTGGCCTGCCACGCCGTTGCCGAGGGCCGCATCTGATCAGTCAGTGATCAGTCGCTCGCGGGCGAAGAGTTCGTTCACCGACTCGCGCTCGCGGATGACGAAGCTGCGTTCGCCGTCGACCATGACCTCGGCGGCACGCGGCCGGCTGTTGTAGTTGCTGGCCATGCTCATGGCGTAGGCCCCGGCTGAGAGCACCGCCAGCCGATCGCCTGGCTGCACATTGAGCCGGCGATCGCGCCCCAGCCAGTCGCCCGACTCGCACACCGGCCCGACGATGTCCCAGACCAGGCCCGCGCCATCGCGCAAGGTGCAGGGCACGATGCCCATATAGGCTTCGTACATGGCCGGGCGCATCAGGTCGTTCATGGCCGCGTCGACGATGCAGAAGTTCTTCTGTTCGCCCGGCTTGCAGACCAGCACCTCCGTGACCAGGACGCCCGCATTGCCCACCAGGGAGCGGCCCGGCTCGAACAGCAGCTCGCGATGGCCATGACCTCGGGCGTCGATGCGCTCGAGCAATTGCGCCACCAGTTCGCCCGCATCGGGCGGCGTTTCGTCGGTGTAGGTGATGCCCAGGCCGCCGCCGACATCCAGGTGCTGGATCCGTATCCCTTGGGTTTCGAGTGCCTCGATCAGGTCGAGCAGGCGGTCCAAGGCGTCGAGGTAAGGCTCGATCTGGGTGATCTGCGAGCCGATATGGCAGTCGATGCCGACCACTTCGATGCCAGGCAACGTCGACGCCTGTTGGTAGGCGGCGAGTGCCTGGCCATGGGCGATGCCAAACTTGTTGCTCTTCAGGCCGGTCGAGATGTACGGATGGGTGCGGGCGTCGACATCCGGGTTGATGCGCAGGCTGACCGCCGCGCGGCAACGGGCCTCGACGGCGACGGCCGACAGCGTCAGCAACTCGCTCTGGCTTTCGACGTTGAAGCACTTCACGCCGGCCTGCAAGGCGCGCCGAATCTCGTCGCGTCGCTTGCCGACGCCGGAGAACACCACCTTGGCTGCCTCGCCGCCGGCAGCCAGCACGCGCTCCAGTTCGCCGACCGAGACGATGTCGAACCCGCAGCCGGCCTGGGCAAAGGTCTGCAGCACGGCCAGGTTCGAATTGGCCTTGATCGCATAACAGACCAGGTGCGAGCGACCAACCAGCGCGTGCTGGTACGCGCCCAGCGCGCCCAGCATCGCTTGGCGCGAGTAGACATACAGTGGCGTGGCATGGGTGCTCGCCAAGGTCTCGAGGCTGACGCCTTCGACATAGAGGTGGCTGCCACGCCAGCCGATGTACGGCGCACCGGGCAATGCCGTCATTGCGCGACCGCCGGTGCCGAGGCCGCCGCCGCAGGCGGTGGCAGGCTCAGAGGCCCCTTCTGACCGCAACCAGCAAGCAGGGCGACAAGCCACAGTGCGACCGCCGCACGGCGCGGCCCTGCGCGCTGTAGGGACGCAGGGTGCAACGCTACACTGGCCCGACGCATGAGAAGTTTCATGGCGAAGATTCTATGCAAGCCACGCCATTGACCGACACCGAGTACCACCGCCTGAGCGCGGCTGTGCTCGCCCGCATCGAAGCCACGATCGACCGCTGGCTGCAGGTCGACGTGATCGACATCGATGGCCAACGCACCGGCGGCCTGCTCGAGCTTGAGTTTCCTGATGGCAGCATGATCGTGGTCAACACGCAGCCACCCCTGCAGGAGTTGTGGTTGGCCACCCGCGAAGGCGGTCACCACTTTGGCCATGTCGACGGGGTCTGGCGCGACACGCGTGACGGCGCCGAGTTCTTTGCCCGACTGTCGGCCGCTTCAAGCGCTCAAGCGGGCAAGACACTCGCCTTCTGATTTCCAGCAACTCATCACCAGACCTGTCGCGATGTCCGTGCTCTGCGGGCCTCCTGACGACGCGGCGTCGTGGCGCGACAGCTGCGCGGTCAATTCCGGAAGAGATCCAGAATGCCCTTGCGCTCGGACTCGGTCGGCGGTGCCGGTGCCTGCTCATCCAGGCCCACGCTGACGACGCCGCGGCCACTGGCGTATTCCTCGTAGATCCAGTCGTTGCCCACCCGCACCAGACCCGCGGGCGCAGTTGGCTCGACGCTGGGGACGCCCTTCAGTGCCTGGCTCATGTATTCGATCCATACCGGTAGCGCCAAGCCGCCACCGGTTTCGCGGTCGCCGAGCTTTTTCGGGTTGTCATAGCCGATCCAGACGACGGCGACAACGTTGGCGTGCCAACCGGCAAACCAGGCATCCATCGAGTCGTTCGTGGTACCCGTCTTGCCGTAGATGTCCTGTCGCTTGAGCGTGGCCTGCGCGCGCGCGGCGGTGCCGGTGCGCGTCACTTCCTGCAGCAGGCTGGTCATGGCAAAGGCGTTGCGCTCGTCCAGCGTGCGCAAGGACTCGTCGAGCGCCGGGGCCGGGTCGTGGTGCAGCACGCGCCCATTGCTGTCAGTGAGGCGTTCGATCAGGCGCGGCGTCACGAGGTAGCCGCCGTTGGCGAACACGCCAAAGGCGCTGGCCATCTGCAGTGGCGTCACGGATCCCGCGCCGAGCGCCATCGTCAGATAGGCCGGGTGCTTCGCCGCATCAAAGCCGAAACGGGTCACCCAGTCCTGTGCGAACGACGGACCGACCGCCTGCAGGACCCGGATCGATACCATGTTCTTCGACTTGGCCAGTGCCGTGCGCAGCGGCATCGGGCCTTCGAAAGTGCCGTCGTAGTTCTTCGGCTCCCACGGCTGGCTGCCGGTGGCGTCAGCGCCAAAGAACAGCGGCGCGTCGTTGACCACGGTCGCCGGCGTGAAACCCTTTTCCAGCGCGGCTGAGTAAATGAACGGCTTGAAGCTCGAGCCCGGTTGGCGCCAGGCTTGCGTCACATGGTTGAACTTGCTCTTGCGGTAGTCGAAACCGCCGACCAAGGCGCGGATCGATCCAGTGGCAGGGTCGAGCGCGACGAAGGCGCCCTCGACTTCGGGCACCTGAGTCAGTGACCATTGGCCCTTGGCGCTCTTCAGCACCCGTACGACGGCGCCGCGCCGGACTTGCTTCTTTGCCGCGGCCTTGTCGCCCAATCCGGATGCGGCCGGCCTCAACCCGTCACCCGTGATCGCGATTTCCTCGCCGTCCTGCAGCACAGCAACGACCTTGCGCGGTGAAGCTTCGAGCACGACGGCAGCGCGCAGGTCATCGTTGTCAGGGTGCTCGGCCAGTGCCTCGGCGACGCGAGTGTCGACCTCTGCGGAGTTGGCTGGCAAGTCAACGTAGGCCTCCGGGCCGCGGTAGACCTGCCGCAATTCGAACTCAATCAGACCTCGACGCAGGGCGCGGTAGGCCAACGCCTGGTCCGCCGCATTGATTGTCAGGATCACGTTCAGTCCCCGGTTGTAGGTCGCGTCCCCATACTGGGCGAACACGAGCTGACGGGCTGTTTCTGCAGCGAATTCGGCATGCACGGCGACGTCAGACGGGGCCTTGTAGTGCAGGCGTTCAATCTTTGCTGCAGCGGCCTGCTCAGGGCTGATGAAGCCGTTGTCGAGCATGCGGGCGATGATGTGCTGCTGGCGCACGGTGGCTCTGCGCGGATTGACAATCGGGTTGTAAGCCGAGGGCGCCTTGGGCAGGCCAGCGAGCATCGCGGCTTCTGCCACGCTGAGGTCCTTGAGCCGCTTGCCGAAATAGATCTCTGACGCAGCGGCGAAGCCATATGCACGCTGCCCCAGGAAGATCTGGTTCATATAGGCCTCAAGGATCTGATCCTTGCTGAGTTGGCTCTCGATCTTCCACGTCAGCAGGACTTCGTAAATCTTGCGCGTGAAGGTCTTCTCCGTGGTCAGGTAGAAGTTCCGCGCGACCTGCATCGTGATGGTTGATGCGCCCTGGCTGCGGGCTTCGCTGAACTGCGCCAGGCCGGCGCGGAGCATGCCGACGTAATCGACTCCACCATGGTCGTAGAAGCGGGCGTCCTCGATCGCCAGCACCGCGTCCTTCACGACCTTGGGAATCTGGGCGATCGGCACGAAGCTGCGGCGTTCTTCGCCGAACTCGCCCAGCAATACGCTGTCCGACGAATAGACGCGCAACGGGAGCTTGGGCCGGTAGTCGGTGAGGCTCGTGATTGACGGCAGGTTCGGGTAGGCCACAGCCAAGGCAATGCCCACCAGCACGGCGAGCGTCAGTCCTAACGTCGCCATCAGCGCCAGCGCCCACGCCAGGGGGCGGATGACCCACTGGGCCCATGAAGGTACGCGCAAGTTCAGGCTCACAGGGGGATTGGGCGACTGCAGTCGCCTGGTGATGCGCCGGCAGTGGCTGCGTCGATTATAGGAAGCCGGCTCGGTCGGACTGTCTCGATCCGTGAACTGTGTCTCGCCTCACCTGCGGGCCTCAGGGCTTACCCCATGAAGACAGCGCGCAGGGCGTGTCAAGGTCAATCCCGAACGTGCCTTCAGCGCGTCGGTGGGATACAACGACGCGGGCCCGAAAAGCGTGCCTTTTTCGTGGGCGCTCAAGGGCTTTACTGCTAGCATTCAAGTAACTTCTTAACAGTCCGGAGTGCGGATTGGGCACTTTTGCCAGCGCGCTTGGGGGGATATCGTCGTGAGCTTTGTTGACTCGCTGTTGGGCCGCAAGCACCCATCCATGATCGGGCTGGACATCAGCACTTCGAGCGTCAAGCTGGTCGAGCTGGGTCAGAGTGCTGCGGGCGAATTCATCGTCGAGCGATTTGCGTCGGAGCCGTTCGAAAAGGGCTGGATCACTGACGGCCAGATCGAGAAGTTCGACGAGGTCGCGGACGCCGTGCGCCG
>JANOPR010000613.1:0-3058 GCA_031421955.1 Burkholderiales bacterium | reverse complement strand
CGCACCGTGATCTACAAGGGGTTGTTGCTGGCCAGCCAGGTCGGTCAGTACTACCTCGACCTGCAGGATGCGCGCACCGTATCGGCGCTGGCACTGGTGCACCAGCGCTTCTCGACCAACACCTTCCCCGAGTGGCCGCTGGCGCATCCCTACCGCATGGTCGCCCACAACGGCGAGATCAATACGGTCAAGGGCAACTTCAACTGGATGCGCGCACGCGAGGGCGTGATGAAGTCACCCGTGCTCGGCGAGGACCTGGCCAAGCTCTATCCGCTCAGCTTCGAACACCAGAGCGACACCGCCACATTCGACAACACGCTCGAGCTGCTGACGATGAGCGGCTACCCGCTGGCGCACGCCGCCATGATGATGATCCCAGAGGCCTGGGAGCAGCACGAGCGCATGGACCCGCGCCGCCGCGCCTTCTACGAATACCACGCAGCCATGCTCGAGCCCTGGGACGGCCCGGCCGCGATGGTCTTTACCGACGGCAAGCAGATCGGCGCCACGCTGGACCGCAACGGCCTGCGGCCCGCGCGCTACATCGTCACCGACGACGACCTCGTGATCATGGCCAGCGAGACCGGCGTGTTGCCGATCCCCGAGAACCGCATTGTCAAGAAATGGCGCCTGCAGCCGGGCCGCATGTTCCTGATCGACCTCGAGCAGGGGCGCATCATCGACGACGAGGAACTGAAGAACCAGTTCGCCTTTGCCAAGCCCTACCGCCAGTGGATCGAGAACGTGCGCGTGCGCCTCGACGCCATCGAGGCCGCACCGGCCGCGCCCCTGCTTGCGCCTGAAACGTTGCTCGATCGCCAGCAGGCCTATGGCTACACGCAGGAGGATCTGAAGTTCCTGATGAGCCCGATGGCCGCCAACGGCGAAGAGGGCATCGGCTCGATGGGCAACGACTCGCCGCTGGCCGTGCTGTCGGACAAGAACAAGCCGCTCTACAACTACTTCAAGCAGCTTTTCGCCCAGGTCACGAACCCGCCGATCGATCCGATCCGCGAGGCCATCGTGATGAGCCTGAACAGTTTCATCGGACCCAAACCCAACCTGCTGGACATCAATGCGGTGAACCCACCCATGCGTCTCGAAGTGGCCCAGCCGGTGCTTGACTTCGACGACATGGCGCGGCTGCGCTCGATCGAGCTGCACACGAATCACAAGTTCAAGAGCTACGAGATCGGCATCACCTACCCGGTCGACTGGGGGCGCGCAGGCATCGAAGCCAAACTGGCCTCGCTGTGCGCCGAAAGTGTGGACGCCATCAGGAGCGGGCACAACATTCTGATCATCACCGATCGGCACATGAGTCGCACGCAGGTCGCGATCCCCGCGCTGCTCGCGCTGTCGGCCGTGCACCAGCATCTGGTGCGCGAGGGCCTGCGCACGACCGCCGGCCTGGTGGTCGAGACCGGGTCGGCGCGTGAGGTGCACCACTTCGCCGTGCTCGCAGGCTATGGCGCCGAGGCCGTCCATCCTTACCTGGCGATGGAAACGCTGGCTGGCCTGCATGCCGAACTGCCCGGTGCGTTGAGCGCCGAGAAGGCGATTGCCAACTACGTCAAGGCCGTCGGCAAGGGGCTTTCGAAGATCATGTCCAAGATGGGCGTGTCGACCTACATGAGCTACTGCGGCGCCCAGCTGTTCGAGGCCATTGGCCTCGAATCGTCCCTGGTCACGAAGTACTTCCGCGGCACCGCCAGCCAGATCGGCGGCATCGGCGTCTTCGAGGTCGCCGAGGAAGCGCTGCACATGCACCGCGCAGCGTTCGGCGAGGACCCGCTGCTGGCCTCGATGCTCGACGCCGGCGGCGAGTACGCCTGGCGCGTCCGCGGCGAAGAGCATATGTGGACCCCCGACGCCATTGCCAAGCTGCAGCATGCCGCCCGCTCTGGAAAGTTCGAGACCTACAAGGAGTACGCGCAACTCATCAACGACCAGAGCCGGCGCCACATGACCCTGCGCGGTCTGTTCGAATTCAAGGTCGATCCTGGCAAGGCTTGTTCCCTCGATGAGGTCGAGCCGGCCAGCGAGATCGTCAAGCGATTCGCCACCGGCGCCATGAGCCTTGGCTCCATCTCGACCGAGGCGCACAGCACCCTGGCTGTCGCCATGAACCGTATCGGCGGCAAGAGCAACACCGGCGAAGGCGGGGAAGACCCGGCGCGCTACCGCAATGAACTCAAGGGCATTGCAATCACCGAGGGCACCAAGATCAGCGACGTCATCGGCGCCAACGTGATCGCCGCCGACTACGCGCTCCAGGCGGGAGACAGCCTGCGCAGCAAGATCAAGCAGGTGGCCTCGGGCCGCTTCGGCGTGACCACCGAGTACCTGGTCAGCGCCGATCAGTTGCAGATCAAGATGGCCCAGGGTGCCAAGCCCGGCGAGGGCGGTCAGCTGCCGGGGGCCAAGGTCAGCGAGTACATCGGCATGCTGCGCCACTCGGTGCCGGGCGTGGGCCTGATCAGCCCGCCGCCGCACCATGACATCTATTCGATCGAAGACCTGGCGCAGCTGATCCACGACCTGAAGAACGCCAACCCGCGCGCCAGCGTGAGTGTCAAGCTGGTCAGCGAAGTCGGTGTCGGCACCGTCGCAGCCGGCGTGGCCAAGTGCAAGGCCGATCATGTGGTGATTGCCGGGCACGATGGCGGCACTGGAGCGTCGCCCTGGTCGAGCATCAAGCACGCCGGCACGCCTTGGGAACTCGGTCTTGCGGAGACACAGCAAACCCTGGTGCTGAATCGCCTGCGCGGCCGCATCGCCGTGCAGGTCGACGGCGGCATCCGCACCGGCCGCGACGTGGTGGTGGGAGCGATGCTCGGCGCCGACGAGTTCGGCTTCGCTACGGCGCCGCTGATCGCCGCCGGCTGCATCATGATGCGCAAGTGCCACCTCAACACCTGTCCGGTCGGCGTCGCCACCCAGGACCCGGTGCTGCGCAAGCGTTTCAAGGGCCAGCCTGAGCACGTGATCAACTTCTTCTTCTACGTCGCCGAAGAAGTGCGCGAAGTCATGGCCGAGCTCGGCTATCGCACCTTCG
>JANOPR010000612.1:0-3149 GCA_031421955.1 Burkholderiales bacterium | reverse complement strand
TGGCCAAGGCCTTCGGCGGCACCGACGGCCACAAGTACGTCAATGGCGTGCTCGACAAGGCAGCTGGCGACCTGCGGCCGCTCGAAGTCCAGGCGGCGCGCGCAGCCCGCGCCTGAGTCCGATGCACTTCGCAGGCCCAGGCTGTGCGCGCTTTTTTTGCCGGGCGCCAGGGATGTGGTGACAAAGCGTTAAGCCCGCGACGCTTGACACGAATTTGAACCACTTGCACGGCCCGTGGAGCGCGCTGCGCCGATAAGCTCTCATTGTCATGAGCACCCACCCATCCGATCGGCCCGCAGTCGACGTCGGCGACGACTTTGCCGTCACGATCGCCGACGAGTTGGTCGATGGCGACGACCCCGAGGCCTTGCCCGGCGCGGTGCCGGTCGACGAGCGCCCACTGCAGTCCCTGCCGACGATCGGCCATGTGGGTCGCTATGCGCTGAAGTACCAGCTGGGCGCCGGCGGCCTGGGCACCGTGTATGCCGCGCTGGACCCCTTGCTGTCGCGGCCGATCGCAGTCAAGACCTTGCATGTCGATGCCGTGGCCGCCCAGCGCGAGGTGCTGGAGTCGCAGTTGCTGGCCGAGGCACGCGCGGCCGCGGGCCTGAACCACCAGAACATCGTCACCGTGTTCGACGCCGGCCTGGCCGACCAGGGCGTGTACATCGCCATGGAACGCCTGCAGGGGCGCGATCTGCGCCACTTGCTGGCCGACGGCTGGCGCCCCGAGCCCGTGCAGGCCGCGCGCATTGCCAAGCGCGTTGCCGATGCGCTGGCCTACGCGCACAGCCACGGCGTGATCCACTGCGACATCAAGCCGGCCAACATCTTCATGATCGGTCGCACCCAGCCCAAGGTGCTCGACTTCGGCATCGCCCGCGTGGCCGCCCAGCAGGGCCAGCCGGAGGGCGCGCCCGACGTCAATCTCGCGGCTGGTGCCAGCGTGCCGCCGGGCGACCTGGGCTCGCCCTACTACGTGGCACCGGAGCAGTTGCGCGGGCAGGCCCTGGATCTGCGCTGCGATGTCTACGGCGTGGGCGTCGTGCTCTACGAATTGCTCACCGGACGGCGTGCCTTTGGCGGGCACTCGCTCGAGTCGATCCGCCAGGCCGTGCTCGAGTCCGACGTTGCGCCTGTGCATCTGGTCAACCGCAACGTCAATGTGGCGCTGTCGGCCATCGTCGCACGCGCCATGGCCCGCAACCCCGTGCACCGCTACCGCTCCGCGCGCCAACTGGTGCGCGCGCTGCGGGGCTGGCTCGAGGAAGAGGCCAGCCAGCAGGCGGCGTCGCCGCTCGGTCACTCGAACTGGGCCTGGGCCACATTTGCCGGTTTGGGGCTCGGTGCCGCGGTGACGTTCTGGGTGCTGGCCACCGGCAGTGGCGCGCCGGTCCCGCCCGAAGCGCGCAACGAGGCGGCCCCGGTGGTCGCGGTGCTGGCGCCGCCCGCCCCCGCGCTGCCGTCTGTGGCGCCGGTTGAGCCCCCAGCCGTGCCGGCGAGGGTCGGTCCGACGCCAGTCGCCGTTGCCGCCAAGTCCGATGCTGTCGAGTCGGCGCGTGCACGCGACCGTCGCCTCGCGCGCGAAGCCGCCGCCGCGGTGGCTCTTCCCGTGGCGACGCAGCCGCCAGTTCAATCGGCGCCGGGCATTGTCCAGCTGGCAATCAGCCCCTGGGGGCAGGTCGAAGTGAACGGCGTAGCCGCGGGCACCACGCCGCCACTGTCGCGCCTGACCTTGGCGCCCGGCAAACACCAGATCGTCGTTCGCAACGACGACTTTCCCCCCTTGAGCGTGACCGTGACCGTAGCCGACGACAAGCCCGTGACGTTGCGTCACCGCTTCGGGTCCTGAGTGCGATGACTCTGCCTGGTGCCCGCCTGGCCATCGCGCTGCTGATCGCCACGCTTGGCGGGTGTGCGGTGGCGCCGCAGGGTGGCCTGTCCGAGGTCATGCAGCGGCCGGCCGAGCGGGCCTTGCTCGCCGGACTGCGCGCCTATGACGATGCGCAGTACGCCGACGCCGAGCGCGAACTCGCCAGGGCTTTGACGACCGGGTTGGTCAGCGTCAAGGACCGTGCGACCGCACACAAGCACCTGGCCTTTGTCTACTGCGCGAGTCAGCGCGTCGCGCCCTGTGAGGGCGCGTTCCGGGCCGCGCGTGCCGCCGACCCAGAGTTCACGCTGACGCGGGCCGAAGCCGGGCATCCGCTCTGGGGCCCGGTCTACAAACGCGTCGCTGCCGCGCCCTGACAAGCGCATCCGACGTGTGGCGACATAATCATGCGCAGCATGACAGCCGCGCTCACGTTTTCGCATCCTGTGCGCATCTACTGGGAAGACACCGACGCCGGCGGCGTGGTGTTCTACGCCAACTACCTAAAGTTCTTCGAGCGCGCGCGCACCGAGTGGCTGCGCAGCCTCGGGCTGGCGCAGCAGCGCCTGCGCGACGACGAGGGGCTGGTGTTCGTCGTCACCGACTCCCAGGTGCGCTATGTGCAGCCGGCGCGGCTTGACGACGAGCTGACGGTTCAGGTCACGATCACGCAAGCCGCGCGCGCGACCCTGACGATCGCGCAATCGGCGCTGCGCGGCAGCACCTTGCTTGTGGAGGGCCGCATCGGGCTGGCCTGCGTCGAGGCGGCGACGTTCCGGCCGCGGCGGCTGCCCAAGACCCTTCTGGACGCGCTGGCGTCGCAACCCATCACACCATGAACCAGGACCTCTCGATCTTCTCGCTCGTACTTCACGCCAGCTTCGTGGTGCAGGTGGTGATGGCCATCCTGCTGGTCGTGTCGCTGACCAGCTGGACCGTGATCTTCGGCAAGCTCTTCGGCCTCAAGCAGGTGCGCGAGCGCAACGATGCGTTCGAGCGCGACTTCTGGTCGGGCCGGAACCTGTCGGAGATGTACCAGGCCAGCAGCGGCAAGCCCTCGCAAAAGGCGTCGGCGCCGATCGAGCGCATCTTCGCCAGCGGCATGCGCGAGTTCCTCAAGTTGCACGAGAAAAAGCTCGACGCCGGTGTGCAGCTCGACGGCGCGCGCCGCGCGATGCGCGCGAGCTTCCAGCGCGAACTCGACGTGATCGAGAGCCACCTGAGTTTTCTGGGTTCGGTCGGCTCGGTCAGCCCCTATGTGGGCCTGTTTGGCACG
>JANOPR010000611.1:0-2520 GCA_031421955.1 Burkholderiales bacterium | reverse complement strand
CCCACGCTGGTGATCCACGGCGACGCGGATGCGATCGTGCCCATCGAGGGCTCGGGCCAACGCACCCACCACGCCGTGCGCCACAGCAAGCTGGTGGTGGTGAGCGGTGCGCCGCACGGGTTGAACTTGTCGCACGCGCAGGCGTTCAACGAGGCGCTGCTGTCCTTCCTGCGGACATGAGCCGCCGTGGCTACCGCCAATGTGCGCGGCTGCCCCTCACTCGTGCCGCAGCGCCTCGATCGGGTCCATCTGCGCCGCGCGCCGCGCCGGGAAGAAGCCGAACAGCACGCCGATGCCGGCCGAGAAAACGAACGACAAGAGGTTGATCGCCGGATCGAACAGGTAGGGCACGTCCATCCACTGCGCGCCGACATACGACGCGGCGGTGGCGATGACGATGCCGATCAGCCCGCCGAGTGCGGCCAGCGCGACGGCCTCGATCAGGAACTGCAGCAGCACCTCGCGCTCAAGTGCGCCGATGGCCAGGCGCAGGCCGATCTCGCGGGTGCGTTCGGTCACGCTCACCAGCATGATGTTCATGATGCCGATTCCGCCGACCAGCAGGCTCACCGCAGCCACGGCGCCGAGCAGGGTCGTCATCACTTGCGTGGTACCCGACAGGGTTTCGGCGAGCTGCTGGGTGTCGAGGATGTTGAAGTTGTCTTCGTCGCCGGCGGCCAGCTTGCGCCGTTCGCGCAGCAGCTCGCGCAGGCTGGACTTGAGGCGCGTGCTGTCGCTGCCGTCCTGCATCGACACCTGCAGGGTGTTGACGCGCTGGTTGCCGGTGACGCGGCGCTGCAGCGTGGCCAGCGGCACCAGCACGGTGTCGTCCTGGTCGTTGCCGAAGGCGGCCTGGCCCTTGGACGCCAGCACACCGATCACGGTGCAGGAAAACTGCTTGATGCGCAGGGGCTCGCCCGGGCCCCTGCGTCCGACCTGGCCGCCGTAGATCTCGCGCCGCACCGTCTCGCCGATGATGCACACGGCCGCGCCCGCGGTCTGTTCGTCATCAGTGAAGGCGCGGCCCTGGCTCAGCTTCCAGTTGCCGGTGTCGAACCAGGCATTGCTGCTACCGACGATATTGGTCTGCCAGTTGCGGCCGTTGGCGACCACGGTGGCGTTGGTGCGGCTCTCGGGCGCGACCGCCGCCACACCGCCGATCTGCGCCAGCACGGCGTCGGCATCAGCTGGCTTGAACGCCGGCGCGCCACCCGCGCCACCGCCGCCACCCGGCCCCTGGCGCTGGCCCGGCCGCACCGACAACAGGTTGGTGCCCAGGCTCGAGATCTGGTTCTGCACCGCCTGCGTCGCGCCCTGGCCCAGCGTGACCATCGTGATCACCGCGCTGACGCCGATGACGATGCCCAGGATGGTCAGGAACGAGCGCAGCAGGTTGCGCCGGATCGAGCGCAGCGCCAGGAACAGCGTGTTGAGCAGCATCAGGGCAGCGCGGGCGTCGAGGCCAGCGGCACGGTTTGCACGCTTGGCGCCACGGGCGTGTTCGGCGCATCGCTGTCGATGCGGCCATCAACGAAGCGCACCCAGCGCCGCGCATAGGCCGCCATGTCGGGCTCGTGCGTGACCATCAACACGGTGATGCCGTGCTCGGTGTTCAGGCCGCGCAGCAGCTCCATGATTTCCTGGCTGCGCTGGGTGTCGAGGTTGCCGGTCGGCTCGTCGGCGAGCAGCACCGCGGGCTCCGTGACCAGCGCGCGCGCAATCGCCACGCGCTGCTGCTGCCCGCCCGACAGCTCGGCAGGGGTGTGGTGCTCCCAGCCGCCCAAGCCCACCGATTGCAGCGCCGCCGCGGCCGCGGCGCGCCGCACCGCCGCAGTCTCGCCGCGGTAGAGCAGCGGCAACTCGACGTTCTCTTGCGCCGAGGTGCGCGCCAGCAGGTTGAAGCCCTGGAACACGAAGCCGAGGTAGCGCCGGCGCAGGCGCGCCCGCTGGTCGCGCGACAGCGCCTCGACCTGCGCGCCGCGGAACAGGTACTGGCCGGCGCTGGGCGTGTCCAGGCAACCCATGATGTTCATGGCGGTGGACTTGCCCGAGCCGCTGGGCCCCATGATGGCAACGAACTCGCCGGCGCTGATGTCGAGGTCGATGCCTTTGAGCGCCATCAACTCGGCCTGGCCGCTGCCATAGACCTTGGTCACGCCGCGCAACTGGATGACGACGTCGCTCATGGAATTTCCAGCGCGCTTCGCACGACCTGCAGCGCATCCACTGCCCGCACGCGACCGATGTCGGTTCGCGGCCGTTTGCGGAGGTTCAGAGTCCGCATTCGGTACTTGGGCGCGGGCCCGAGGGCGTGGGCCTGCACCGAGAAACGCCCCTTCGCCAGCAAGGCGCCGGGCGCGGCCTGGGCAGGGCGAATTGGCGCCGCCGAGGAGCGCAGCCTTTGGGTCGGCGCGCGTAACCGCGCGCTGCGTGATCTGACTTGCCGCATCCTGTTTGAGCGTAGCGCTGCGCAGCAAGCGAAGCGAGTTATGCGGCACGACCCGAAGGCGAGCACCGCAG
>JANOPR010000610.1:0-2750 GCA_031421955.1 Burkholderiales bacterium | reverse complement strand
GCCTCCGGGCAGATCTTCTCGATCGCCGCCATCGCCGCCTGCACCGCCAGCGGCAGCATCTCGGGCGTCAGGTTGTTCCAGCCGCCGGGGAACAGGTTGGTGTCGACCGGCGCGAGCTTGAAGCCGGCGTTGCGCAAATCGACCGAGCTGTAGAACGGCGGCGTGTGTTCCATCCACTCCAGGCGGAACCAGCGCTCGATCGCCGGCATCGATTCGAGAATGCGCTGCTCGAGCTCGTTGATCGGGCCGGTGAGGGAGGTGATGAGGTGCGGAACCATGCGCGGGGCCCTGCGGGCAGGCGGTTGATTCTAGGCACGTGGGGCCAGCGGCGGCGAACGCAAGACGCGATTGACTGAGGCTATGCTCGCGGCCAAAGAACATGCCTGGAGGGACGATGCCGCCTGATTCTGCACCTCTGGTGCCGGACCACCATGATGCGTTGCTGACGCAGCACTTGCATGATTTCCTTGGCGACATCGAGCCCGCAGCGCTGACGCTGCTGCGCGAACGCCTGACCTGGGTCACGGTCGCGGGCGGCCAGACCCTGATGGAGCAGGGCGCGCCGGGCGATTCGATGTACCTGTCGATCAGCGGCCGCCTGCGCGCCTACGTCAACGACGAGGACGGCGTCCCGCGCATGGTGCGCGAGATGGGCCGCGGCCAGGTCATTGGCGAGATGAGCCTGTACACCGACGAGCCGCGCTCGGCCAGCGTAGTCGCGATCCGTGACTCGGTGCTGGTGCGCCTGGACAAGGCGCATTTCGCCGAGCTGCTGGCCAGCAGCTCGCAGGTTTCGATGTCGCTGACGCGGCAGATCATCCGCCGCCTGCAGACCCAGCACGAACGCAACCCGGTGCCGCTGCCGGTGACGATCAGCCTCTTGGCGGTGAGCGACGGCCTGGACCTGCGCGGCTTTGCCGACAAGCTGGCCGCGCAGCTGGCGAGCAAGGGCCGGGTGATCGTGGTCGACTCCGCCGGCCTGGACGCGATGCTGAGCGAGCCGGGCGCCGCCAACGGCAGCGCGTCCGACGCGGCGCTGAACCGGCGGATCTCGATGCTGCTCGACAACGTCGAGGCCGAGCATGAGTTCGTGCTCTTGCTCGGCGACGCCACGCCCTGCGAATGGACGCGGCGCTGCTGCCGGCATGGCGACGAACTGCTGCTGCTGGCCGATGCCATGCGGCCCCCCGCCCTGCACCCGATCGAAGCCGATTGGTTGACGCGCCGCCCGCCGCGCGCCGAGGCCGCCGAGATCCTGGTGCTGCTGCACCCGGCCGACGCGCGCTGCCCGCGCGGCACCGCGGCCTGGCTGGCGCGCCGGCCCGTGACCGAGCATGTGCACATCCGGCCCGACCTCGAGCGCGACATGGCGCGGCTGGCCCGCATCGAAAGCCGCAGTGCGGTGGGCCTGGTGTTGGCCGGCGGCGGCGCGCGCGGCTTTGCCCACCTGGGCGTGGCGCGTGCGCTGCAGGAACAGGGCATCGAGGTCGACTTCGTCGGCGGCACCAGCATCGGCGCCGTGATGGCCGCGTTGGTGGCGTCAGACCAGCCGCTGACCAAGGTCATGGCCGTGACCCGCCGCGCCTTTTCCAGCAACCCGACCGGCGACTACAACTGGCTGCCGCTGATGTCGCTGATCAGCGGCCGGCGCCTGCGCCGCACGATCGACGACTCGCTAGCCGAGCTGCTCGGCTTCTCCGCCGACATCGAAGACCTGTGGAAGAACTATTACTGCATCGCCACCAACTACTCGCAGGCGCGCGAGCATCCGCTGCGCAGCGGCTCGCTGCCCAAGGCGCTGCGGGCCAGCACCGCGATTCCCGGCGCACTGCCGCCGACGGTGATCGACGGCGACCTGCTGTGCGACGGCGGTACCTTCAACAACTTCCCCGTCGACGTGATGCGCAACCTGCGCGGCGTCGGCACCGTGATCGGCGTCGACCTGAATTCGCGCAAGCCGCGGCGCATGGAGTTCGACGAGGTGCCCGGCACCTGGTCCCTGCTGCGCGACCGCCTGCGCCCGCGGAAAAAACGCCGCTACAAGCTGCCGTCGATGGCCGCCTACCTGATGAACGTGACCATCCTGTACAGCATGTCGCGCCAGCGCCATGCGCAGGGCCTGACCGACATGTACTTCAACCCGCCGATGGACCGCGTCGGCCTCCTGGAGTGGAAGCGCTTCGACCACATCGTGCAGCAGGGCTACGCCCATGCCGTCGAAGTGCTGAAGGCGCGCAGAGAAAGCTGAAGCCAACGGAAAGGGCCGCCCGAAGGCGGCCCGCTGTTCTTCTTGTTCGCTGTCCTTCTTGCCCGCAGGGCGTCAGCTGTACGCGGTCTCGCCGTGCGAGGTGATGTCCAGGCCCTCGCGTTCCTCGTCTTCGGGCACGCGCAGACCGATGACCATGTCGACGATCTTGTAGGCGATGAAGGCCATCACGCCCGACCAGACCAGCGTGACCAGCACGCCTTGCAACTGGATCCAGACCTGGGCGCCGATGCCGCCCCATTCGCCGCACTTGTTGGCGACGTAATCGCAGATGCCCGTGCCGCCCAGGCGGGGGCTGGCGAAGACGCCGGTCAGCAGGGCGCCGAGGATGCCACCGACCCCGTGCACACCGAAGACGTCGAGCGAGTCGTCGGCGCCGAGCAGGCGCTTGAGGCCGTTGACACCCCACAGGCAGACGATGCCCGCCAAGAGGCCGATGACCAGCGCGCCGCCCACGCCGACAAAGCCGCAGGCCGGCGTGATC
>JANOPR010000609.1:0-7516 GCA_031421955.1 Burkholderiales bacterium | reverse complement strand
GTCGCCCTGCAGGTAGTTCATCACCATGTAAACGGTTTCGTTCTCGCGGAAGAAGTTCAGCACCGAGACCACGCTCGGGTGGCTGATCTGCGCCAGCGACCGGCCCTCCTCGAAGAAACTCTTCAGGCCCAGGCGGTACAGCGGCAGTTTGTCGGGCTTGACGCGGGGTGTCAGTTCGCCGGGCGAGCGCTCGGCCCGCGAGGCTGGCAGGTATTCCTTCAGCGCAATCAGGTGGCGCTGTTCGTCTTCGGCCAGGTAGACCACACCAAAACCACCGGCCGCGAGCTTCTTGACAATCTGATAGCCACCAACCACGGTACCCGCGGGCAGCGGGGCGGGTTTGGGCTTTGACATAATCGGTGGCGGCGCTTGAGTGCAGAGGTTCAATGTCAGTTTACAGCATGACCGGATACGCCAGCGCCAGCGCTGGCGCGGCTTCGCAGGCCGCTGGTGGCGTCGCCACCCCAGCCGGCGCAGGCGCTTGCGTGAGCGCCGAATTGCGCTCGGTCAATGGCCGCTTTCTCGACCTGTCGCTGCGCCTTCCAGACGAATTGCGCGGCCTCGAGCCCGCGTTGCGCGAACTCGTGACGGGCGCGATCAAGCGCGGCAAGGTCGAGTTGCGCATGTCCACCCAGCGCGACGCCGATGCAGGGCTGCCCACACCCGACGCCGAACAGCTCAATCGCCTGGCGCGATTTGAAGGCACGGTGCTGAGCTGGTTGCCAAAGGCCGCGCCGCTGTCCGTCCACGAAGCGCTGCAGTGGTGCCGCGGAGGCAACGTCGCCAGCCGGCTCGATGAACCTGCATTGCAGGCCGCGCGTGATGCGGTGGCAGCTTTGCGCGCGGCGCGTGCGCGCGAAGGCGCACGACTGGCCGCGGTACTGCACGAGCGCGTCGGCCATCTTCGTGCGCTGGCAGAGCAGGCCAAGCCGCTGTTGCCGGCGGTGGTGCAGCGCCAGCAACAGCGCTTTCTCGAGCGTTGGCAGGAGGCACTGCAGAACAGCGGCGCGACGCAGACGATCAGCGCGCAAGCCTTGCAGGAGCGCGCCTTGAACGAAGCGGCGGCGTTTGCAATTCGCATCGACGTGGCCGAGGAGCTGGCCCGCCTGGCCTCGCACCTCGATGAAGTCGAGCGGCTGCTGAACAAGGGTGGTGAGATCGGCAAGCGCCTGGACTTCCTGATCCAGGAGTTGCAGCGCGAGGCCAACACCCTGGGCTCGAAGTCCGCGGCCCTGGAGCTGACGACCGTGGCGGTGGAGATGAAGGTCGCCATCGAGCAGATGCGCGAGCAGGTGCAGAACATCGAGTGATGAGACCTGCTGAATCACGCCGGCGGCTGCGCATGCACCCAATCCGGGCATGACGCACCCCCCGCCATCTATCCTGCGGCTGCGCTGCGCGGCGGCGCTATTCCTGGCCCTGTCGGCGACGCTGTGCTGCGCCCTTGACCTGCAGGGCCATCGCGGCGCGCGTGGGCTCGCGCCCGAGAACAGCTTGGCCAGTTTCGAGGTCGCCCTCAAGCATGGCGTGACCACGCTCGAGCTCGACATCGCGATCACACGCGATGGCGTGCTGGTCGTGCACCACGACCTCACCCTCAACCCCGACATCACGCGCGACGCCCAGGGTCGTTGGCTCGACATGCCCAGCGCGCCGATCCACACGCTGACATGGGCCGAGTTGCAGACCTTCGATGTCGGCCGGCTCAAGCCGGGCTCTCGGTACGCGTCGAACTACCCGGACCAGCAGCCGATCGACGGCACCCGCATCCCGCGGCTTTCAGACCTCTTCGACCTGGTCAGGCGCGGCGGGCACGACCAGGTGCGCTTTGCGATCGAGACCAAGATCAACCCGCTGCTGCCCGAGTCGACGTTGGCGCCCGAACCCTTCGCCGCGGCCGTGGTGGCCGAGATCCGCAAGGCCGGCATGCAGCAACGCAGCCAGATCCTGTCATTCGACTGGCGCTCGCTGGCCCATGTGCAGCGCGTTGCACCGGAGATTGCGACGGTCTACCTGACTGCGCAACAGCGCTGGCTTGACAACATCGGCGCTGACCGCGGCGAGACCTCAGCCTGGACTGCCGGCCTGCGCTACAGCGACCACGGCTCGGTGCCGAAGATGATCAAGGCAGCGGGCGGTAAGTTCTGGTCGGTCTACTTCGGCGACCTCACCGGCGCCAAGGTGAAAGAGGCCCAGGTGCTGGGTCTGAAGGTGCTGACTTGGACCGTGAACGATGCCGCGACCATGAACCGCATGCTGGACCTGGGCATCGACGGGCTGATCACGGACCGCCCTGACATCGCACGCGAAGTGTTGCGCGAGCGTCGCATTGAGCCTCGCTGAGCCCGATCGGCGCGCCGGCGCCGGCGCGGGCTCCTAGAATTCCCGGCCATGGAAACGCCCGGCAACCTGTTCGTCGTTGCAGCCCCTAGCGGCGCGGGCAAGTCGAGCCTCGTCAACGCCCTGCTCGAGCTCGACTCGCACCTGGCGCTGTCGGTGTCGCACACCACGCGCGCGCCACGCGGCCAGGAGCAGGAAGGGCGCGAGTACTGCTTCATCGACGAGGCCGAGTTCCGCGCCATGGTGGCACGCAATGAGTTTTTCGAGTGGGCCGCGGTGCATGGCCACCTCTATGGCACCTCGCGCAAGGCGATCCAGAAGCGGCTCGAGCAGGGCGAAGACGTGGTGCTCGAGATCGACTGGCAGGGCGCGCTGCAGATCAAGGCCTTGTTCGAGCATGCGGTGCTGATCTTCGTGCTGCCGCCGAGTTGGGAAGAGTTGCGCCAGCGCCTGCAGCGGCGCGGCGAGGACCGCCCTGAAGTGATCGAACAACGCATGGCCAATGCCCGCGACGAGGTGCCCCATGCCCGCGACTTCGACTTCGTTATAATCAACGCCCTGTTCGAGACGGCGCTGTTCGACCTCAAGACCGTCGTCCACTCCCAGCGCCTGAAGTACGCCGCGCAGCAGCGCAACAAGTCGCAGGTGTTTGCGGCGCTGAACCTGATCTGACTGCCCCTCCCGCTTTATCGAAAAGGCCCCCATGGCTCGCATCACCGTCGAAGACTGCCTGGCAAAGATCCCCAACCGCTTCCAGCTCGTGCTGGCCGCCACTTACCGCGCGCGCATGCTGAGCCAGGGCCACGCACCCAAGGTCGATGCCAAGAACAACAAGCCCGGCGTGACTGCGCTGCGCGAGATCGCGGCCGGGGTGGTCGGCATCGAAATGCTGCGCAAGGTGCCGATCTAAGCCACCCACACACCGAACTCGGGCGCCTGCCGGCAACGGTCAGGCGCCCGTTGCGTTTGGGCCGCCACAATGGCATCTCTAATGGCCTGACGCGCAGAGCGTGGACATGACTCGCGCTACATTGCGGGCGTGGGTATCCGATCCTTTGCCGCAGACCTGCTGCCAAACGCGCTGCAGCAGATGTCTTCGCGCGCGGCTTCGGCCAAGGCGACCGAAAGTGTCGAGGCCTCCACGTTTGCCGCGCTGAGCGACAAGCTGGGCTATCTGAGCAAGGCCGAGTCGCGCCAGGTGCGCGAGGCGTTCAAGTTCGCCGACGAAGCCCACCTTGGCCAGTTCCGCGCCAGCGGCGAGCCCTACATCACGCACCCAATCGCCGTGGCCGGCCTGTGTGCGGACTGGAAGCTCGACGTGCAGGCCATCATGGCCGCACTGATGCACGACGCGATGGAGGACTGCGGCGTCACGAAGTCCGAGCTGATCGAGCGCTTTGGCGCACCGACCGCCGAGCTGGTCGACGGCCTGACCAAGCTCGACAAGCTGCGCTTCTCGACCCACGAGGAGTCGCAGGCCGAGTCGTTCCGCAAGATGCTGCTGGCGATGGCCCGCGATGTGCGCGTGATCCTGGTCAAGCTCGCCGACCGGCTTCACAACATGCGCACACTGAGCGCCGTCATCGCCGACAAGCGTGGCCGCATCGCCCGGGAGACGCTCGACATCTATGCCCCGATCGCGCACCGGCTGGGACTGAACCAGATCTACCGCGAGCTGCAGGAACTGTCCTTCGCACAGCTCCATCCCTGGCGCCACAACGCGCTGTTCAAGGCCGTGGCCCGTTCACGCGGGACCCGGCGCGACATCGTCGATCGCGTGC
Source organism: Burkholderiales bacterium (assembly GCA_031421955.1). Taxonomy (GTDB): domain Bacteria; phylum Pseudomonadota; class Gammaproteobacteria; order Burkholderiales; family Burkholderiaceae_C; genus CADEEN01. The sequence goes on along the minus strand of JANOPR010000609.1, from coordinate 3,395 downwards.
AGAAGGAAGTCGAAAAGGCGTTCGGCGTTGCCAAGCTGAAAGTCCAGGTGATGGGCCGCGAGAAGACGGTGTATTCGATCTTTCGCAAGATGCGGCAAAAGCACAGCAGCTTTGCCAATGTCAGTGACCTGTTTGGTTTTCGCATCGTCGTGGCCCAGCTCCCCGACTGCTACCTCGCGCTGGGCGTCCTGCACCAGCTGTACAAGCCGGTGCCGGGGCGCTTCAAGGACTACATCGCCATTCCCAAGGCCAACGGTTACCAGTCGCTGCACACCACGCTGGTCAGTCCGCTGGGTACTGCGGTCGAGTTCCAGATCCGCACCGAGTCGATGAACGCGGTGGCCGAGAGCGGCGTTGCAGCACACTGGATGTACAAGACCAAGCGCAGCAGTGGCAAGGGCGACGATGCGCAACGCCTGGGCGCGAGCTGGCTGCAGTCACTGATCGACATCCAGGACGACACGCGCGACGCGGCCGAATTCCTGGAGCACGTCAAGATCGACCTGTTCCCAGACGCGGTCTACGTGTTCACGCCGAAGTCGCGCATCCTGGCGCTGCCGCGCGGCGCCACGCCGATCGACTACGCCTACGCCATCCACTCCGACGTCGGCGACCATTGCGTGGCGGCCACCATCAATGGCGAGGCCGTTGCATTGCGCACCGAGCTGAAAAGCGGCGACGTGGTCGAGATCACCACCGCCCCGGGTGCCCGACCCAATCCCTCGTGGCTGAACTTCGTGCGCACCGGGCGTGCGCGGTCGAAGATCCGCCACCACCTGAAGAACATGGAGCACGAGGAGTCACGCGCGCTGGGCGAGCGACTGCTGGGCCAGGCGTTGCGCGGCGAAGGCCTGCTGATGCCTTCAGCCGACCCGAACGACGACGCCGCTGCGGCGCTGTGGCAGCAGCTGACGCGCTGGAGCGGCAACCGCACGCGCAGCGACCTGATGGTCGACATCGGGCTGGGCCGCAAGATCGCCTCGATCGTGGCCAAGCGCCTGGCGCAAGTCATCGGCGAACGCGGTGGCGCGCGGCCCGATGCCGTGACCCTCAGTCGCCGCCACTTCTCCGCCCAGGACGGCGACGAGCAGATGACGAACCACGGTTTGGTCAGCATCAACGGCAGCGAGGGCGCCTCGATCCAGTTGGCCCCCTGTTGCCGGCCGATTCCAGGCGACGACATCGTGGGCTACCTCGGCCGCGGCGAGGGGCTGACAATCCATACCGCCGATTGCTCGGTCGGCCGCCGACTCCGTGATCGCGACAGCGAGCGCTGGTTGCCTGTCGAGTGGTCCGAACAGCCGGTGCGGTCGTTCGAGACGATGATCTCCGTGTTGGTGCAGAACGGACAAGGCGTGCTTGCCCGCGTGGCTGCGGCCGTGAGCAACGCCGAGGCCGACATCACCCACCTGGACATGGGCGCCGAGCCGGCCAGCGAAACCACCGAGTTGAGGCTGTTGTTGTCGGTGCGCGACCGTCAGCATGTGGCCGACGTGCTGCGCACGATCAAACGTGCGCCCTCGGTGCTGCGCGTCTCACGCGCCAAGGGCTGATCACTTTGCCGGCGGATCCGGCGGCGAACCCTTGTCGAAGACAACCAGCCAGCGGCCATCGGCTTGGCGCCGCCAGACCGAGTTGAAGCGCGCGACCACCTGACCCGCCGGGTTGCGCACCGGCCCCGTGGACAGCGCCAGTGCTCCGGAAGCCAGTACCTCGACCTGATCGGGCTCCCACGAAAACGGCGCCTGCGCGGCGTCGAAAAACGGCTTCCAGGCGGCGAGAACGGCGTCGCGGCCACGCTGAACCATCGCATTGCCGAAGAACACGGCGTCTGCAGCCATGTGGCGGCCAAAGGCGGCGAAGTCGCGGTCGGCCATCGATCGGGCAAACGCACGCTCGGCAGCGAAGACCTCGGCCTGCCAATTGGGTGACGCACCGGACTGCGCCTGCACAACGCCGCTCAGCACGACGAGCCAGACCGCCGCCGCGGCCCGTGTCGCCTTGTGAAGGAGTGCCATCGAACGCTCGCCCTCATGTCAATGCCTCAATTGCTGACGAACTCGATGCGCGTGGCAATCACGCGCGTGCGGTCGGGGCCCAGCGTTGCGCGCACCCGCACGGAGCGCCCTCGCTGCAGGCCGTCGGCACTGCCGTTTTCAAAGCGCGGCGGCGGCACCGTGCCGTAGAACACTGTGATCTCGCGCAGCGTGAAGGTGCTGGCCTGCGGATTGAAGTTGTCGATCTGGCCACGCAGATCGAAGCCCTTGCTGAACGCCTCGTCTTCGCTCTCGATCTTCACGCTGGCGGCCACCAGCACACCAGCCCGCGTGCGCCCGCTGACCTCGACGCGAACGCCCAGGCCCAGGCCGGTGCTGCCGTCGGGAAATCCAGCCGTCGCGGCGTCAACGGCCATGCCGTTGACGCTGAAACTCCTGAAGCTGTCGAAGCTGGTGATCAGCCCTTCGAGTTCGACTTCGTCGCGGTCGTCGGGGCGGCGCAGGTCGGTGGCCAGGCCCAGCACCAGCCAGCGGCCGCCGAGCGCCGTTGTGTCCAAGCTCAGGCGCACGATCTGGCCACCCGTCAGCCCGGCGGGGACGCCGCCGATGCTGGTCAGGTCAAACACCTGCGTGCCGATGCGCAGCGTCATGGCGTCGCGGTTGACCTCGGTGACGAGGCCGCGCAACTGATAGCGTGGCGGCGCAGCGCTGCGCCGCTCGACGCGCGTGGCAAGGTAGCCGCCTGTCTGCGCGTCGATGAAACCGTGCACTTCGACGATGTCGCCGATGGCGAGCGCCGCGGCACCGCCCACCACACCGTCCATCACCGTCGTGGCTGTCAGCCGCACCGCCTGGCCCAACACTGCCAGGCGCGTGCCGGCATCCGCGCTCGCACTGATCGGGCCCAGCAAGGCGCTGCCCAGGCGCACCCGCGTGGCGGTGGCGGCTCGACCGCCGCTGCCGTCGTCGCGGATCGGACCGCTTTCGACCTCGACCACCATGCCCAGCCGAAGCTGCTCGCGGGTAAAGGGCCGGTCGTCGGCATCTCGAACGCAGTTGTTGCAGCTGTCGTCGAAGCGCACGCCGGCCACGATCACCGAGCCGAAGCCGCTGATCGGCCCCTGCACATAGGCCCCCGCGCCGGTGCCGCCGGTTTCGACACCGCCGCCGCAGGCCGACAGGGCCAGCAGCAAGGCCGAGAGTGCGCAGCGCAGCCAGGCGGCGCGAATCAGGTTGGAGCGTGTCATGGGGTGGTCCTTCTGCGCGGGGCGCGGGCCGCGGCTGGCGGCGTTTCGGGAGCGCGCGGGCTTTCGGCATCGAAGCCGTACAAGCCCAACCGCACGCGGTGAGTGTTGTCGTTGCCAGCCTGGGCGGCATCGACTTCGATCAATTTTTCAA
>JANOPR010000608.1:0-22742 GCA_031421955.1 Burkholderiales bacterium | reverse complement strand
CTCGGTGGCGCCCGACGTCCAGACGATTTCGCGGGGGTCGGCGCCAATCAGCTCGGCCACCTGCACGCGGGCCTTTTCGACGGCCGCCTCGGCCTCCCAGCCCCAGGCGTGGCTGCGCGACGCCGGATTGCCGAAGTGCTCACGCAGCCAGGGCACCATCGCATCGACCACGCGCGGGTCGACCGGCGTCGTCGCGCCGTAGTCCATATAGATCGGGAAATGGGGCGTCATGTCCATGGTGGTCGGGTGGTCGCTACTTATGGATTCGGCAGTCGATTACTTGGTGAGGGCCGCATCGCCCAGGGCAAAAACCGAATTCGGCGCCGTGATGCGGATCGGCTTGACGACCGGCGCCGATGAAATGGCACGCTTCACCGGCGACTCGACAACCGAGATGCCCTTGACCAGTTGCTCGTCGACCAGCTTCTTCAGCGAGATCGAACTGAGGAAATCGATCATCTTGGTGTTCAATGCGGTCCACAGGTCATGTGTCATGCACTTGCCGTTGTCATCGCCCATGCAGTTCTCGCGACCGCCGCAGCCGGTGGCGTCGATCGGCTCATCGACCGCGGTGATGATGTCAGCCACCGTGATCTCGTCGGCCGCGCGGCCCAGCGAGTAGCCACCGCCGGGACCTCGGGTGCTCTCCACAAGCTCGGCACGGCGCAGCTTGCCAAAGAGTTGCTCGAGGTAGGACAGCGAGATCTGCTGGCGCGCGCTGATCGCCGCCAGGGCCACGGGCCCGTTGGTCGAGCGCAGGCCCAGGTCGATCATCGCAGTGACGGCAAAACGGCCTTTGGTCGTGAGACGCATGATGGACTCCAGATGGGGGTCAGAAACGAAACCCGGGTTTGCCGCTAGACCGCCAGCCTGGGGACGGCGGTATGAGTGATAACCCTTGGTATATTCCGACAAGTTCAGTCGAGTTTAGCAGAAGCCGAGTGATTTGGTCGGGTTCAACTCAGGAAGTTCCGAGCCGACCATTCAGCTCGACGATCCAGTGGTCGCTGGCCTCTTCAATGATGTCGAGGACCCGGTCAAACCCATCGGGACCACCCGCGTAAGGGTCGGGCACTTCGACCGCAGCAAACAGCAGCAACTCGACAACGGCGCTGTCGGGCCGCAGGCGCTCCAGATCGGCCAGGTTGTCCCGGTCCATGGCCAGCATCAGATCGAAGCGACTGAAGTCTGCGTCGACAACCTTGCGGGCCCTCAGACCCGACATGTCATAGCCCCGCCGCAATGCGTGCCGCTGCGAGCGGGCGTCGGGCGGCGAACCGACATGCCACGAGCCGGTGCCCGCCGAGTCGACCACGACCTGGTCCGCCAGGCCACTGGCGCGCAGGCGTTCACGCAAGACGACTTCGGCGGTCGGTGAGCGGCAGATGTTGCCCAGGCAGACCATCAGGACTCGCAACTTGGGCTCCATCAAGGCCCGCTCGCGCTGTCACGCAGCACGACCACATTGGCGTCGTGACCTGCCGCACCGAAGGCCTGCTCGCGCAGTAGCGCCAACTGGTCGCGTACGCGTGCCGCCTTCTCGAACTCGAGGTTGCGGGCATGTTCGAGCATTTGCTTCTCGAGCAGCTTGATGCGCTTGCCCAGATCCTTCTCGCTCATCGCCCCGACTTCGGCCTCGGCGTGTGCGCGCTGCAAGTCGTCCTTGGCCGTCTTGGCCGAGACCGCGCCGTCGATCAGGTCGCGCACCAGCTTGACCACGCTGCGCGGCGTGATGCCGTGGGTCAGGTTGTGCTCGACTTGCTTGGTGCGCCGCCGGTCGGTCTCGCCGATCGCGCGCTGCATCGAATCGGTCATGCGGTCGGCATACAGGATGGCCCGGCCATTGAGGTTGCGCGCCGCGCGGCCGATGGTCTGGATCAATGAGCGCTCGGAGCGCAGGAAGCCCTCCTTGTCTGCGTCGAGGATCGCCACCAGCGAAACCTCGGGAATGTCCAGCCCCTCGCGCAGCAGGTTGATGCCGACCAGCACGTCGAACACGCCCAGCCGCAGATCGCGCAGGATCTCGACCCGCTCGACGGTGTCGATGTCGCTGTGCAGGTAGCGCACCTTGACCCCGTTGTCGGCCAGGTAGTCGGTGAGCTGTTCGGCCATGCGCTTGGTCAGGGTCGTGATCAGCACCCGCTCGCCGACCTCGACACGCAGGCGAATCTCCTGCAGCACGTCGTCGACTTGGGTCGCGGCCGGCCGCACCTCGACCACCGGGTCCACCAGGCCCGTCGGTCGCACCAGCTGCTCGACCACCTGGCCAGCATGTGACTGCTCATACGCAGCCGGCGTGGCCGACACAAACACCGACTGGCGCATCCGGGCCTCGAACTCCTCGAACTTCAGCGGCCGGTTGTCCAGCGCACTGGGCAGGCGAAAGCCGTACTCCGACAGCGTGGTCTTGCGCGCGCGGTCGCCGTTGTACATGCCCCCGAACTGGCCGATCAGCACATGGCTCTCGTCCAGGAACATCAGCGAGTCCGGCGGCAGGTAGTCAATCAACGTCGGCGGCGGCTCGCCGGGTGCGGCGCCCGAGAGATGGCGTGAGTAGTTCTCGATGCCCTTGCAATGGCCGACCTCCTGCAGCATCTCCAGGTCGAAGCGGGTGCGTTGCTCCAGGCGCTGGGCCTCCACCAGCTTGCCCGCGGCCACGAATGCGGCGACCCGCTCGCGCAATTCGACCTTGATGGTCTCGATCGCCGCCACCACGCGGTCGCGCGGCGTCACGTAATGGCTGGCCGGGTAGACCACGAAGCGCGGCACCTTCTGCCGGATACGTCCCGTGAGCGGATCAAGCAACTGCAGCGACTCGATCTGGTCGTCGAAGAGTTCGATGCGAACCGCCAGTTCGGAGTGCTCGGCCGGAAAGACGTCGATCACGTCGCCGCGCACGCGGAAGGTGCCGCGCGAGAAGTCGGTCTCGTTGCGTGTGTACTGCATCCGGATCAGTTGCGCGATCGCGTCGCGCTGGCCGATCTTGTCGCCCACGCGCGCAATCAAGCGCATCTGCATGTAGTCCTCGGGCTTGCCAATGCCGTAGATTGCGCTGACGCTGGCCACGATGACCACGTCGCGGCGCTCGAGCACGCTCTTGGTGGCCGAGAGACGCATCTGCTCGATGTGCTCGTTGATCGCGCTGTCCTTCTCGATGAACAGGTCGCGCTGCGGCACGTAGGCCTCGGGCTGGTAGTAGTCGTAGTAGCTGACGAAATACTCGACCGCGTTCTTCGGGAAGAACTCGCGGAACTCGCTGTACAACTGCGCAGCCAGCGTCTTGTTGGGCGCGAACACGATGGCGGGACGGCCCAGTCGCGCGATCACGTTGGCCATCGTGAAGGTCTTGCCCGAGCCGGTCACTCCGAGCAGGGTCTGGTAGGTCAGGCCGTCGCTCACGCCCTCGACCAGCTGCGCGATCGCTGCCGGCTGGTCCCCGGCCGGCGCGTAGGGCTGGAAGAGCTGGAACGGCGAGTCTGGAAAGCTGACGAACGCGCCGTCGGTGCCGGCCTGCCCGGTTGGCAGAGCTTGTAAAAGGGGTGTCATCAGGGCGGTCTAGGGGTTGACCCGTAAAATCGGGACCATCGAACAGCGTAACCCAATGCGGCAGCACACCCGCTCACACACCTAGCGAAGCCCCAGCATGAGCCTGTTTTCCGCCGTTGAAATGGCCCCGCGCGACCCGATCCTGGGTCTGAACGAACAATTCGCGACCGACCCGAACCCGAACAAGGTCAACCTCGGGGTCGGCGTCTACTACGACGAGAACGGCAAGCTGCCGCTGCTGGCCTGCGTGGCCGCAGCCGAGCAGAAATTGGTCGAGGCCGCCAAACCGCGCGGCTACCTGCCCATCGACGGCATCGCAGCCTACGACCAGGCGGTGCAAGGACTGGTGTTCGGCGCCGACAGCGACGTTGTCAAGGGCAAGCGAGTGGCCACCGTGCAAGCCATCGGTGGCACCGGCGGGCTGAAGGTCGGCGCGGACTTCCTCAAGCGCGTCAACCCGAACGCCAAGGTGCTGATCAGCGACCCGAGCTGGGAGAACCACCGCGCGCTGTTCACCAACGCCGGCTTCGAGGTCGGCAGCTACCCGTACTACGACGCCGCTGCGCGTGGCATCGATTTCAAGGCGATGTGCGGCACGCTGGAAGCGGCGGCGCCCGACACCATCGTCGTACTCCACGCCTGCTGCCACAACCCGACCGGCTACGACCTGACGCCCGCGCAATGGGCGAAGGTGGTCGCCATCGTCAAGGCGCGCGGCCTGATCCCGTTCCTCGACATGGCCTACCAGGGCTTTGGCGTGGGATTGGCCGAGGATGGTGCGGCGGTCGCGCTGTTCGTCGCCGCCGGGCTGGACCTGTTCGTCTCGACCTCGTTCTCGAAGAGCTTCTCCCTCTACGGCGAGAGGGTCGGCGCCCTCAGCGTGGTCTGCACGGGTGCGGACGAGACGCTGCGCGTGCTGTCGCAATTGAAAGCCGTGATCCGCAGCAACTACTCCAACCCTCCGACCCACGGTGCGCAGATCGTGGCCGCCGTGCTGACCACACCCATGCTGCGCGCGAGCTGGGAGCAGGAACTGGCCGGCATGCGTAGCCGCATCAAGGCCATGCGCACCGCATTGGTGGAAAAACTGACCGCGGCCGGCGTGAAGCAGGATCTCGGCTTCATCACCCACCAACAGGGCATGTTCAGCTATTCCGGCCTCAATGCCGGCCAGATGCAGCGGCTGCGCAGCGATTTCGGCATTTACGGCATCGATTCCGGCCGCATTTGCGTGGCCGCACTGAACCGCAGCAACATTGACGCGACCGCCAAGGCTATTGCCAGCGTGATGTAACCCGCAGGGTCGATCTGGCGATTGGCCCTACAGCTACGTGCTTTTCTCGCTACTACCAATGGCAACGGCGAGTACATTTGCTGCAACGCACCATCACGAGAGCCCACCCATGCTGTACCAGTTGTACGAAACCCAGCGCGCGATGATGGCGCCGTTCGCCGAGTTCGCCAGCGCGTCGGCCAAGCTGTACAACCACCCGCTGTCTCCGTTCACGCACACGCCGATGGCGCAACGCGTGTCGGCCGGCCTGGACCTGATGCACCGGCTGGCCAAGGATTACGAGAAGCCGCAGTTCGACATCCGCAGCGCCACCGTCGACGGCGTGCAGGTGGCCGTGCAGGAACTGGTGGCGATCGAGAAGCCCTTCTGCCGCCTGTTGCGCTTCAAACGCTTTACGGATGACCCGCGGGCCCTGACCGACATGAAGACCCAGCCGGTGGTGCTGATCGTGGCGCCGCTGTCGGGCCACCACTCGACGCTGCTGCGCGACACGGTGAACAGCCTGCTGACCGGGCACAAGGTCTTCATCACCGACTGGACGGATGCGCGGATGGTGCCGGCCGACAAGGGCCCGTTCCACCTCGACGACTACGTCGCCTACATGCAGGAGTTCATGCGCCACATCGGCCCCGAGGTGAACGTGATCTCGGTTTGTCAGCCCACGGTGCCAGTGCTGGCCGCGGTCTCGCTGATGGCCAGCCGTGGCGAGTTCACGCCGCGCACGATGATCATGATGGGCGGGCCCATCGATGCCCGCAAGTCGCCCACCGCGGTCAACAACCTGGCGATGAACAAGAGCCACGAGTGGTTCGAGAACAATGTGATCTACCGCGTGCCGCAGAACTACCCCGGGGCGAACCGCCTCGTCTACCCCGGCTTCCTGCAGCACAGCGGCTTCGTGGCCATGAACCCCGACCGCCACATGACATCGCACTACGACTACTTCCTCGACCTGGTACGCGGCGACGAGGAGAGCGCCGAGAGCCATCGCCAGTTCTACGACGAGTACAACGCCGTGCTGGACATGCCGGCCGAGTACTACCTCGACACCATCAAGACCGTGTTCCAGGATTTCGCCCTGGTCGACGGCACCTGGCGCGTGGCCGGCGAGCTGGTGCGGCCGCAGGACATCAAGAACACCGCCCTGCTGACGATCGAAGGCGAGCTCGACGACATCTCCGGCGCCGGCCAGACCCGCGCCGCGCACGGCCTGTGTACAGGCATCCCCAAGACACGCCAGTTCCACTACGACGCGATCGGCGCCGGGCATTACGGCATCTTCTCGGGACGCCGCTGGCGCGAGCATGTGCACCCCGAAGTGTGCGCATTCATTGCCCGCTACGGCAGCGACGCGGCGCCGGCCCCGAAAGCCGCGCCGCGCAAGCCTGCAGCAAAGAAGGCCAAGGCCCGCCGCTGATAATCCGGCGGTGACACTCACCGCTCGCGAAACCCTTGCCGAACGCCTGAACGCCGCGCTGCCACAGACGCAGTGCACGCGCTGCGGTTACGCGGATTGCCGTGACTATGCAGGCGCGATAGCCGCTGGCGAGGCGCCGATCAACCAATGTCCGCCGGGCGGTGCCGAAGGCATCGTGCGGCTTGCTGCAATCATGCGCCAGCCCGTCACGGCGCTGAACCCGGCCAACGGGGTCGAAGGCCCTCGCAGGAGGGTCGTGATCGACGAAGACTGGTGCATCGGCTGCACGCTTTGCATCAAGGCCTGCCCGGTGGACTGCATTGTCGGCGCGCCCAAGCTCATGCACAGCGTGATCGAGCCGCTGTGCACCGGCTGCGAACTGTGCATCCCGGTCTGCCCGGTCGACTGCATCTCGCTCGAAGATGCCACACCGGAGTGCACCGGCTGGGCCGCCTGGAGCCCGGCGCAGGCCGACGAAGCCCGCGATCGCTACGCAGTGCACAACGCGCGCACCGAGCGCACGCGCCGCGAGAACGACGAGCGCCTGGCGCGCATCGCCCAGGCCAAACTGGCCAACCTCGAAGCCGCGAGCACGATCACTGACCCGGTCGCGCTGGCGCAGAAGCGCGCGGTGGTCGAAGCCGCGCTGAAGCGCGCGCGCGAGCGCGCGCCCAAGCCGTGATGCAGCCGGGCGCCGTCGAAGCCTTCTTCGCCACCCTGCGCGAGGCCAATCCGCAGCCGGTATCGGAGCTGAATTACACCAGCGTGTTCGAACTGCTCGCCGCCGTGTTGTTGTCGGCGCAGGCCACCGACGTCAGCGTCAACAAGGCCACGCAGCGGCTGTTCGCGATGGCGCCGACGCCGCGCAGGATGCTCTGGCTGGGCGTCGAGAACGTGGCCGAGCACATCCGCACCATCGGCCTGTACCGCAACAAGGCCAAGAACCTGGTCGAGACCTGCCGTCTCCTGATCGAGCGCCATGCCGGCGCGGTGCCGCGCTCGCGAGAAGCGCTCGAAGCCCTGCCCGGCGTCGGCCGCAAGACGGCCAACGTGGTGCTCAATGTGGCCTTCGCAGAGCCGACCATGGCTGTCGACACGCATGTCTTTCGCGTGGCCAACCGCACCGGGCTGGCGCCGGGCAAGACGCCGCTTGAAGTGGAGTCGAAACTCGAGCTGCGCGTGCCGCCGCGCTACCGTGTGGGCGCGCACCACTGGCTGATCCTGCACGGCCGCTATGTCTGCCAGGCCAGGCAGCCGCGGTGCTGGCAATGCGGCGTGGCGGCGCAATGCGCGTTCGAGCCCAAGACCGCGGCGCCGCCGTGATGCGCCTGCCAATCGCGCTGCTGGCTGCGCTGCTGGCCTGCGCTGCGCAAGCCGAGATCCGTATCAGCGACGACAGCGGCCATGCCGTCGTGCTCGCCACGCCGGCCCGGCGCGTCGTCAGCCTGGGCCCGCACCTGACCGAACTGGCCTACGCGGCAGGCGGCGGCGCGGCCATGGTCGGCAGCATCCGCTTCAGCGACTTCCCCGCCGCCGCCAAGTCGCTGCCCCTGGTCGGCGACGCGCATGCAATCGATTTCGAGCGCATCGTGCAATTGAAACCCGACCTCGTGCTGGTCTGGGGCAGCGGCCTGAACGAGCGCCACAAGGCGCGGCTGCGCGCGCTCGGCCTCACGCTCTACGAGAGTGAAATCCGCAGCGCGCAAGGCATCCCCGACACCCTGCGCCGCCTGGGCACCTTGCTCGGCCACGTCGACGCCGCCGAGGCCCGCGCACGCCGCTTCGAGGCACAATGGCAGGCCCTGACTGAGCGCCACCGCGGCAAGGCCCCTGTGCGCGTGTTCTGGCAGCTCTGGCACGACCCCCTGATGACGATCAACCGCGAGCACCTGATCAGCGAAGCGATGCGCGCCTGCGGCGGCGTCAATGTCTTCGCCGACCTGCCGCTGCTGACACCCAGCGTGAGCTGGGAGGCGGCGATCGCCGCGGATCCGCAACTGATCGCCACCTCGGGGCGCCGGCAAGACAGCGGGCGCGACTTCGCCGCGTGGCGGCGCTTCACCACCGTGAGCGCGGTCAAGCGGCAGCGCTTTGCGTCGATCCAGGGCGACCTGATCGGACGCATGGCGCCGCGGTTCGTCGAGGGGGCAACGGCGTTGTGCGAGGCAGTTGAAGGCGCAAGGTAGAAACCGCACCCGGCGTCAGGTTGAGGCTCGCGCGAACGCAGCTGCTGCTTTCAATCTGTGCGCTCAGTCCGCCACCCACACCCCCCCCACCTCCCGCCAAGCGCAGCCATACACCCGCTCGAGCAGGCCCGCCTCGAGCATCGCCGTCGACGCCCCCTGCTCGCAGCGCCCGTCGGGCAGCAGCGCCAGCACATGCGTGGCGGTGCGCGCGATCCAGTTGATGTCGTGCGCCGACATCACGAGGGCCTGGTCGCCCGGCAGTGACGTCGACAGCCAGCGCGCAACCAGGGTCTGGTGCGCCGGGTCCTGGAACGCCACCGGCTCGTCGAGCAGCAGCAACGGCGCGCCCTGCAGCACGCATTGCGCCAGGGCCACGCGCTGGCGCTCGCCGCCCGAGAGTTCGAGCACAGGGCGTGCTGCCAGCATGTCGATGTCCAGGCCGGCGAGCACGGCGTGCAGCTCATGCTGCGGCTGCACGACGCTCAACTCGAGCAGCCGCGCCACACTGATCGGAAAGCGATCGGCCACCTGCTGCGGCATGAAGGCGCGCAGCGCAGCGGCGTCGGCCGCCGGCCAACTGCGCTGCGGCCGGCCCTGCCAGTGCACCTCGCCGCGCTGCGCCACACCGACCTCGCTGACCCCGGCCAGCGCGCGCAGCAGCGTGCTCTTGCCCGCGGCATTGCGGCCGATCACGCACCACCGCTGGCCGGCCTGGACCTGCCAACTCAAACCCCGCACCAGCTCGCGGCCCGTGGCAGCGAGGGTGAGGCCGCACGTGGCGAGCAGGGGGGCTTGCTCGCACAAGCCCAGGATGCCCGCAGGTTTGGGTCCAGCCCGAACGGGGGGCGCGCTCATCGCCCGCCCCGCGCCAGGAACCAGACGAATACTGGCGCACCGACAAGGGCCATCACCGCGCCCACCGGCAACTCTATGGGCAGCGCCACGGTGCGCGCCAGCAGGTCGGCAGCGACGACCAGTGCCGCGCCGCCCAGTGGCGAGAGCAACGCCAGGTCACGCGTGCGCTGCACGCCGGCCAGGCGCAGCGCGTGCGGGATCACGAGGCCGACAAAGCCGATCGCGCCCGCACTGGCCACTGCCAACGCGGCGGCCAGCGACGCGCCGAGCAGCAGCTCGAAACGCAGGCGCCTGACTGGCTCGCCCAGCAGGTGCGCGGCCACGCTGCCAAGCAGCAGGCGGTCCAGCGCATGCTCGCGCCAGGCAAACCAGGCGGCAAACGCGGCGGCGGCGGCCAGGCTGGCGCCACCGTCGCTGGCGCCCGACAGGTCGCCGACGAGCCAGAAGATCGCGCCACGCAGGCGCTGGTCGGGCGTCAGCGCCAGCAGCAGCGAGGCCATCGCGCCGAACAATGCGGCGAGCATGGCGCCGGCCAGGATCAGGCGCGGCGAGGCGTCGTCGGTGGTGGCCAACGCGCGCCGCGCCAGCCAGAGCAGCAAGGCGCCAGCGGCCAGTGCGCCGGCCGCAGCGCCCGCCGTGATGGCCACGCCGAACATCAGCGCCAGCAGCGCGCCCACCGCCGCGCCGCCCGAGGTGCCGAGCACATAGGGGTCGGCCAGCGGATTGCGTAGCAGCGACTGCATGGCCAGCCCCGACAAGGCCAGCAGCGCGCCCACGCCCGCGGCCGCAGCCACGCGCGGCGCGCGCAGCGCGCGGATCATCTCGAGATCGAAGCCGGCGCTGCCGAACACGAGCGCGGCCGCCACCACGACACACAGCAGCGCTGCCATCGCGGTGGCCAGCGCGAGCAGGCGGGTCGACGACAGCGACATGCTTTGCGTCGTGCTACTTCAGGGTGGCCTGCAGCGACAGCAGCGCGCTGCGTGGCGGCGCGGTGTAGCCCAGCACCTCGGGGCGGCGGCTGTCGGTGGCATTGTCGACGGCGAGTGCCAGCCGCCAGCCCGCTGCGAGCTGGCGCGCCAGACCCAGGCCGAGCGTGGTACGCGCGGGGTTGTCGGCGCTGCCAAAGGTCTGCGGGTCGGTGTCCAGGCGCTGGCCGCTGTGGCGCAGCCCGGCGCGCCACGTCCAGCCGGCCGCATCGCCCTGCCAGCCCAGCGCAAGCGACTGTTTGGCGCGGCGCTTGAGCGGCATGTCGGTCGTCGCGTCGCGTGGGTCTTGCAGCGTCAACTCGCCATTGAGCGAACCAATGCCGTCGAGCGGCAGCTGCGCCATCACCTCGAGGCCCTGGTTCTTCGCCCGCGCGATGTTGACCGTGGTGAAGCTGACGGGGTCGAATCCGATGCGGTCGCGCTGGCGCTGCACGAACAGCGCCGCGCGCACGCTGGCCGCCCCGCTGCGCCACTGCACGGCGGCTTCGGCCTGGCGCGAACGTTCGGGCTTCAGCGGCACGCCAGGGTCGGCAAAGAGTTCGTCGAGGAACGACGGCACGGAAAACCCGGTCGCGGCCTGCAGGCTCGCCTTCCAGCCCGGCGCGAAGGCATAGCCCAGCGCCAGCAATCCGGTGCTGGCGCCGCCAAAGGCGCTGCTGCGGTCATGCCGCGCATGGGCCTGGAGCTGCCACGCCGTGCCGAAGCGGCCCTGCCAGCCCAGGCGCAGGCTCTCGGTGCTGCGGGTTTGCGCCGGCGCTGAGGGTTCGCTGTAGCGGTCGCGCCGCGATTCGGCGCCGAGCTGCAGGTTCTGCCCGGTCGCGACCTGCCATCCGAGCGTGAGCGCCAGGTTGCGTACGCGGTTGTCGGCCTGGGTCGTGAAGCCGGTCGGGTCGTCGAAGCGCTCGCGCGTCTGGCCGACCTCGGCGTCCAGCGACCAGTCGCGCGCCAGCGCGTGCCGGCTCGTCAGTGCCAGCGAGTTCACGCGCGTCGTGATCACGTCGTCCAGGCCGGGCACGAAGCCGTCGTAGGCGCTCGTGGTGCGGCTGCTGCTCAGCGCCAGCCGCGTGCGGTGGCCCGCGGCCCAGCCCTGCTCCAGAGTTGCGCTGGCGCCAGTCTGGCGAGCGGCGTCGCGGTCAGCGTTGGCACCGGGGTCCTGCGCCGCGTCGCGCGCCGAGAAGCCGTCGCTGCGCCGCGTCGAGATCGCCGCCGAGACACGCGTGGCCGTCTCGCCTGCGCCAAAGGCGGTGCCTGCGGCTGCCGAGGCCTGGCGCGTGCCCTGCGTGCCCACACCGACACTGAGTTGTGGCGCATTGGCGCGCCGCGTGATGATCTGCACCACGCCGCCGATGGCCTGCGCGCCGTACAGCGCCGAGTGGTTGCCGCGCACGATCTCGATGCGCTCGATTTGTTCCAGCGGCATGTACTGCCACGACGCAGTGCCGAAGTCCGCGCGTGCGAAGGGCACTCCGTCGACCAGCACCAGGACCTGGCGGCTGTCGGCCCCGCGCAGAAACAGGCTCGCCTGTGAGCCCAGCGGCCCGGTCTGCGCGACGTCGATGCTGGTCAACTGCCGCAGCAGTGCCGGCAGGTCAGCCGCCTGCGCAGACTCGATCTCGGAGCGCGTAATGAGCCGCGTGGAGGGCAGTGCGTCGGGCAAGGGTTGCTCGGCGCGCGCGGCGGTGACGACGATGGTTTGTGAAGGGTCGCTTTGCGCGTGCGACGCCAATGACAAACAGGCGGCGGCGGCGCAAACGAGCGCACGTAGGACACGGGGCCCGAAGGATGGGTGAAACATGATGAAGGCAACAAGTCCGGTCAAGCGTGCCGGCCCGCTTCCCCGCGGCCACGCACCTCATGGCGCGCCACTCAACGCAGCGCGCCGCCCTGTTGGCCGGTATCCGGGCTGGCGCAGCGACCCGTGCGGACCTTCCCAGAACCGACAGGCTCCAGTGGCCGGAGTGCACGAGCGGGGCACCGGTGCAAAGCACACCAGCGCCCGTGCGCTTACCGTTGCGGGGGCAGCTCGGGTTGGCGCGGCCGCGTGGCGGCCTTGCGTCCCGATTCCCGTTTACCCCGCACCACCATGAATTTGTGGCGCAGGCACCAACGGCAGGAATGCTAACAGGCCGCGCGACGGCACCCGGGCGCCCCATAATTCACCATCCTCGCCACGCCCTGCCCCATGGCCACGTTGCAAGACCTTGCCGAGCGCATCGACCGCCTGTTGCTGCGCCACCAGGAACTCGAACGCACGAATCAGTTGCTGCAACAGCAGTTGACCGGCGTCAGCAGCGAGCGCGACAGCCTGAAGTCACGGCTCACCGCAGCGCGCTCGCGCATCGACGCGCTGCTCGAGCGACTGCCGGCCAACAACGTAGCGGGATCCGGGAGCGGCGCATGAAGCAGATGGAGGTCACGATCCTGGGTCAGGGCTACGTGCTGGCCTGCCCTGACGGCGGCGAGCGCTCTTTGTTGGCCGCGGTGGCCAGTGTCGACAACGAGATGAGTGCCATTCGTGATGCAGGCAAGGTCAAGGCGCGCGAGCGCATCGCCGTGCTGGCGGCATTGAACCTGGCCTATCAGTTGGCCGATCGACCGAGCGTGCCAGCGCCGCGCGGCGGCACCGCTGTGGCGACCGAGGACGTGCAGATCGCCACGCTGTTGGCCCGCATCGATGCCGCACTGGGCAGCGACGGCCACTTGTTGTAGCCGTAGAATGTTCATCGTCTGCCGCGTACGCGCGGCCTTTATATTTCCTAGAACCGATGCTCGTTGAGCAAGGGCTTGGAACATTGCAAGACGGGCGTGATCGTCTCGCGTCAGATGAACCCGAAGCCTTGCTGACCTCGCCCACCTGAACTGTCCCTGGGTTCAGGAATGCGGTCCGTGGGTCGCGGCAGACACCTACCCTTCACTCGACAGACGCACCCGTGGCCTACTGGCTGATGAAGAGCGAGCCCAGCGAGTGCTCGATCGACGACCTCGTGAGCCTGGGCCGCGTCCCCTGGGTCGGCGTGCGCAATTACCAGGCGCGCAACTACATGCGCGACGCAATGCGCGTCGGCGACGGCGTGCTGTTCTATCACTCGTCTTGTCCTGAGCCGGGCATTGCCGGCCTGGCCGAGGTGGCGAGTACGGCCTACGCCGACGAAACCCAGTTCGACCCCGCGAGCCCGTATCACGACCCGAAGTCGTCCCGCCACGAGCCGCGTTGGCTGCATGTCGACGTGAAGCTGGTGCGCAAGACCCAACTGCTGTCGCTGGCCGAGATGCGCGCCAAGGCTGCGCTGGCGACGATGGTGGTACTCAAGCGCGGCAATCGACTCTCGATCACGCCCGTAACCGCTGCCGAGTGGCGCGCCGTGGTGGCCCTGCTGCCCAAGCAGCGATGATGCAGTTCGGCATCGAACCGCTGCTGATCCTCGAACTGGCCTTGCTGGGCGTTTGTGCGGGTTTCCTGGCCGGCCTGCTGGGCATTGGCGGCGGAATGGTGATGGTGCCTTTCCTGGTCAGGATCCTGACGCACCGTGGCGTCAGCAGCGACCTGGCGGTGAAGATGGCGATTGCCACCGCGATGGCCACGATTCTGTTCACGTCGCTGTCGACGATGCGCGCGCACCACCGCCGTGGTGCGGTGCGCTGGGACATCGTGCGGTCCATGGCCCCCGGCATCGTGCTGGGTAGCCTGTCAGCGGGCGCCGGTGTGTTCGCACTGGTCAGGGGCCAGGCACTGGCCCTGGGCTTTGCGGTGTTCGTCGGCTACGCTGCCACGCGGATGCTGCGGGCCAAGGCGCCTTCTCCCGACCGGCTGCTGCCGGGGCGCTGGGGTCAGGCCAGCGTCGGCGCGGGCATTGGATTCGCCTCGGGATTGGTCGGCGCGGGGGGCGCGTTTCTGGCCGTGCCGTTCATGACGCGCTGCAACGTTCTGATCCATAACGCGGTTGCAACGGGTGCCGCGATCGGATTCCCGATCGCGCTCGCCAGCACGCTCGGGTACATCGTCAGCGGTTGGTCGCAGCCTATGGTGTTGCCCGGTGCGATCGGGTTCCTGTACCTGCCGGCGTTGGCCGTGATCTCGTCGGCAAGCATGCTGGCCGCGCCCCTGGGCGCCCGCGCTGCGCACGCAATGGACACGCGCCAGTTGCGACGCGTCTTTGCCGTGATGCTCTATGCGCTGGCCGCGGACATGCTGTGGCGCGGCCTGCGCGGCTGAGCTGAGGCTGTGCCCCCAAGACGCCTGCGGCGTCGGCCCCCGAGGGGCGTCGCCCGCTTGGGGCGGCCCGGCACGGGCTAGGCCGGGTCGAAGCGGATGCTTGCCAACGTCACGTGATTGCCGCCGCGCTGGCGTGCGTCGCTCAGGGCGGCATCGCAAGCCGCACGCAACTCTTCCTGGGTGTGAGCGGTATGCGGAAAACTGGCCACGCCCATCGACACGGTGAAGCCGATGTCGCGCCCCTCGTGAGCCACGATTTGCGTCGCACATTGGCGCCGCAGACCCTCCACGCGCGAATGCGCAGTGGCCAGACCGACACCCGACAACAGCACCGCGAAGCGTGTGTCGTCAATCCGGCACGAGGCGTCCATCGCCCGCGTGTTGCTGCGCAGCAGCCTCCCTAGGGCCTCATGAACGCGCGTGCGCGCGGTCATGCCAAGCGCCTGCACGTCGGCGGCCAGCGCGTCGAGTTCGATCGACACCAGCGAGAACTCACGGTGTTCGCGTGTCGACAGGTCGACCTCGCGCCGCAACTGGTCCTCGAAGTGACTTCGGTTGTAGAGGCCGGTCTCGTTGTCGCGCAGTGTGTGGTCCTGCATCTCACGGCGTAATTGCTCGTTGGCGCGCTGCTGCGTCTCGAGTTGCTCGATCGCCGCCGTCCGCTGCGCCTCACGTCGCTGCGCCGGAATCAGGTCGCGCCACACCGAGGCCAGCATCGCGCGCCCATCGCCGCCCTCCAGGCGCTGGCGCAGCACGCTGAACTCGCGCCGCTCGCCGCGCAACTCGAATCTATGCTCGCTGAGGAGGGGCTCTGTCTGCGCCAATGCCGCCTGGTCTGCCGCGCGCATTGCCGCGGCTGTAGTGGGCTCGAACAGGTCGGCGTCTCGGCGTCCGATGAGTTCCGCCGCAGCCATTCCGAGCCACTCAAGGACGGTCGCGTCGGCATGCAGATAGGCGCCGCTGCTGGCATCCTTCGTGAGCAAACCGTCGCCGTCACGCCTCAAAAGGGCTGGCACCAGCGCGCCAAGTGCTGCCAGCGCCGAAGCCGGCAGCGTCCTGGCCGGGGTCGCGCCTGCGCTGGTCGGGGCGGCAGCAGGAGTTGAGGTCATGGTCTGGTCATCGGATGACTTCGCAATGGTGTGGCCCGAGCGCTCGGCGCGCAAGGGTACCGCGCCCCTACCCCCCTTGATCAGGCAGTCGGGCCCGTGACGAATGCGGGTCCGACGCGGCTCTGGCATGCCACCAGTTCTCTGACCCATAATCGTGGCTATAATCGTCGTCTTTGCCGGCAACCCCCGCGCACTCTGGGTGCAGTCGACCCGCGGCCAGTTGGCCCGTCTTGCACCGAGCGCAAACCCAAGGATTACCTGTTCAATGACCACGATTCGCGTCAAAGAGAACGAGCCGTTCGACGTCGCACTGCGCCGCTTCAAGCGCACCATCGAAAAGCTGGGCCTGCTGACCGACCTGCGCGCGCGCGAGTTCTATGAGAAGCCCACCGCCGAGCGCAAGCGCAAAAAGGCGGCCGCTGTGAAGCGCCACTTCAAGCGTGTGCGCTCGATGCAACTGCCCAAGAAACTGTTCTGAGCGGGCGTCCCCCAGATCGAAAGCCCGCGCGGGACACCGCAGCGGGCTTTTTCATTGCCTGACACCACCATGCTGCTCAAAGACCGGATCACCGACGACATGAAGGCCGCGATGCGCGCCAAGGACAGCGATCGGCTGTCCACCATCCGGCTGCTGATGGCCGCAATCAAGCAGCGGGAGGTCGATGAACGAATCACGCTTGACGACGCCCAGATCGTGGCCCTCATCGACAAGCAGATCAAGCAGCGCAAGGACTCGATCGCGGCGTTCCAGTCGGCTGGGCGCAATGACCTGGTCGACAAGGAAAGCGCCGAGCAGCGCGTTCTCGAAGCCTACCTCCCGCAGCGTCTGAGTTCCGACGAGATCACCGCGGCCGTGGCGCGCATCGTCGCCGCTGTCGGCGCCAGCGGCCCGGCTGACATGGGCAAGGTCATGGCCGCGGTGAAGACCGAGCTTGCCGGCAAGGCCGACATGAGTTTGGTGTCGGCTGCCGTCAAGTCGGCGCTGTCGAAGTAGGCTGCCACCCATGAACGCCAGCGTCCTGCCCCTGCGCGCCGTTGCCCCCGACATCTGCGTCGCGCCACAACTGAGACCCGATGCGATGGCCGAAGCCGCCCGCGCGGGTTTCCGCAGCGTCATCAACAACCGCCCCGACTTCGAGCATGGCCCTGACCAGCCGACCAACGCGGCCATCGAGGCCGCGGCCCATGCGGCCGGACTCGAATACCGCTTCCTGCCGGTGGCTGGCGGCTATCAATCACCCGCCGAGGTCGCTGCGATGGCCCAGCTGCTGAAGGAACTGCCGCGGCCGATCCTGGCCTTTTGCCGCAGCGGCAGTCGCTCGGCAAATCTGTACCTGCAGGCAGCACGGCCCTGATCAGCGCGGCACAAATTGAGGGCTTTCCCGCGAGCAGTGGCGTCGGCAACACCGACAGGGATTTTCGCCGCTACAGTGCGCCAGGGATCTGGTGTCGAGCACGAACTCGGGAGTGTTGAATGAACGCATTGCTGACCCTGTCGCGCGGCATCGACTTGATGAACGATCGCTTCGCCATCGTCGCGAAGTGGGCGGTTTTCGCGTCTTGCCTCATCAGTGCCGCCAATGCCGTCATTCGCTACCTCGCCAACTACAGCTCGAACGCGTTTCTGGAGATCCAGTGGTACCTGTTCGCCGCCTGCGTCATGCTGGGCGCCGCGCAGGTTCTTCGCGTCAACGAGCATGTTCGCGTTGACGTCCTCTACGGCCGCTACTCGGGCCGCACGCAGGCACTGATCGATTTGGTCGGCCTGGCGCTGTTCATGCTGCCCTCGATGCTGGTGATGATCTATTTCGCCTGGCCGCTATTCCTCAAGATGTACCTCACCGGAGAGGTCTCGAGCAACGCCGGCGGCCTGATTCGCTGGCCTGCCATGTTGATGCTGCCGCTGGGATTCGGGCTGCTGTTTGCGCAGGGTGTGTCCGAGGCGATCAAGCGCGTGGCCTGGCTAGCGCACCGGTACGACGCCGACTTCCACTACGAGAGGCCACTGCAATGACGATGGACACCTTTGCCCCGCTGATGTTTGCGGGGCTTGTCTTTGTCCTGCTGATCGGCTTTCCGGTTGCGTTCTCCCTGATTGCCCTGGGGCTGAGTTGCGGCTTCTTCGCGGTGTGGATGGGCTGGTTCCCGGCCTCGTTCATGACCGCGCTGCCGCTCAACGTGTTCGGCATCCTGTCCAATGACCTGCTGCTGGCGATCCCATTCTTCACGCTGATGGGAACGATTCTGGAGCGTTGTGGCCTGGCCGAGGACATGCTCGACTCGATGGGTCAGTTGTTCGGCCCGGTGCGTGGCGGCCTGGGCTACTCCGTGATCATCGTCGGCTTCATTCTGGGCGCCATCACCGGCACGGTGGCCGGCCAGGTGATCGCGATGGCGATGATTTCGCTGCCTGTGATGATGCGCTGGGGTTACAACATGCGCTACGCCACCGGCGTGCTCGCAGCCTCGGGCACCATCACGCAGTTGGTGCCGCCCTCGCTGGTGCTGATCGTGCTGGCCGACCAGTTGGGCAAGCCGGTGGGCGACATGTACAAGGGAGCCTGGGGCCCCGCGCTCCTGCAGGTGGCGCTGTTCGCGCTCTACACCTTCATACTCTCGCGCATCAAACCGGCCCATGTGCCAGGGGTGCCCAAGGAGGGTCGCACGCTCGATGGCTGGGCTTTGTGGTCGAAGTGTCTGCGTGGCATCGTGCCTTCCGCAGTGTTGATCCTCACGGTCCTGGGCAGCATGGGCGGCTTGCCCGGCATGAAGTCCGCCATCGCGACGCCGACGGAAGCCGGTGCGATGGGCGCCGTGGGCGCCTTCATCCTGGCAGCGATGCACAAGCGCCTGAACCTGGCGGTGCTCAAACAGGCGCTGCTGAACACGATGCGCATCACCTCGATGGTGGTCTTCATCCTGATCGGCTCGCGCGTTTTCACGCTGGTGTTCCAGGGCGTCGATGGCGGCATCTGGATCGAACACTTGTTGGCCGGCCTGCCGGGCGGTCAACTGGGTTTCCTGATCGCCGTCAACATCTTCATCTTCATCCTGGCCTTCTTTCTCGACTTCTTCGAGATTGCCTTCATCGTCATCCCATTCCTGGTACCGGTGGCGACCAAGCTGGGCATCGACCTGATCTGGTTCGGCGTGATGATCTGCGTGAACATGCAGACGAGCTTCATGCACCCGCCGTTCGGCTTCGCGCTGTTTTATTTACGCGGCATCTCCGACACCTTGTTCAAAAACAAATCGCTGCCGCGCAAGGTCGAGTCGCGCGACATTTACATGGGTGCGATCCCCTTCATCGTGATCCAGTTGATCCTGGTGGCCGTGGTGATCTTCTTTCCGCAGACGGTGACGGTGTTCCTGGACAAGGAGAAGGTGCTCGATCTCGACAAGGCCAGCGAGCAGATCATGCAGATGGGTGGCGGCCGCAACCAGGCCCCGACGCCGAGCCTGGATCCGATGCAGGGCCTGGCGCAGCCGGACGCCGGCGCCTCGTCGGCGGTTGGCCCCGGCGGCAGCGCCGCGCCTGCGGCCGAAGACCCGATGGAGGCCGTCAGGCGAGCTCTCGAGCAGGACAAGGCGAAGAAATAGCGGCAACCTCCTCGGCGCCGCACAAGACAAAAAGGGCTGCGGCACTGCCGTAGCCCTTTTTTTGGTTGCCGCCGGTCGGCTTACAGCCTGGCGCTCTGCATGTAGTCGTCGAACCCCGCTTCGGCGAAGCGGAACCAGAGGTTCGCGTCGCGGCGGAAAACCGAGTAGTCCTCGTAGACCTTCTTCCACGCCGGGTTGCTGGCCGACAGCTCGCTGTACAGCGCCATCGACTCCTTGAACGCACCGTCCATCAGGTCCTTCGGGAAACGGAACAGCTTGGTGCCGCCGGCCACCAGCCGCTTCAAGGCGGCGGCGTTGCGTCCGTCGTACTTGGCCTGCATGTCGGTATGCGCATAGGCCGCGGCGGCTTCGATGATGGCCTTGTACTCGGACGACAGCGCGTCGTAGGCCTTGATGCTGACGTGCAGGTCGAGCTGCGGGCCGCCTTCCCAGAATCCGGGGTAGGCGTAATTCTGGGCAATCTTGTGAAACCCCAGCTTCTCGTCATCGTACGGGCCAACCCATTCGGCCGCGTCGATCGTGCCCTTCTCCAGCGCGGAGTAAATCTCGCCGCCGGGGATGTTGGCCGCCACGCCACCCAGGCGCTCAAACACCCGGCCGCTGAAACCTCCGGTGCGGAACTTGAGGCCCTTGACATCGGCCAGCGACTTGACCTCCTTGCGGAACCAGCCGCCCATCTGCGCGCCCGTGTTGCCCATCGGGAAGCTGATGATGTTGTAGGGCCGGTAGAACTCGCGCATCAGCTTCAGGCCATTGCCCTCGTACATCCACGCCGTCATCTGGCGGCTGTTCAGGCCGAACGGGATGGCACAGCCGAGTGCAAACGTCGGATCCTTACCGAAGAAATAGTAGGGCGCGGTGTTCGCGCATTCGACCGTGCCCTGCTGGATCGCGTCGACGGTCCCGAAAGCCGGGACGATTTCGCCGGCGGCATGGGTCGAGATCACGAACTTCCCGCCGGTCATGTCGCTGACATGCTTGGCGAACACATCGGCCACGCCAAACAGCGTGTCCAGCGCCTTCGGAAAGCTCGACGTGAGGCGCCAGCGAATGTTGGCCTGCGCGTGCACGATGGCCGGGGCTGCGCCCGCGGCCAGCACGCCAGCGATGCCGGCACTGCGAACGAATGAACGACGTTCCATTGAAAGTCTCCTGCTGGGTGAGTGAGAGGGGCGAAGTCTAGCGTTTGATTCTATGCAGCCGGATTTCGGCCACTGCCGCGGGTTTTCCCATGTTCCGCCTGGCGAAGCCTCAGGCGCCGGCCACCGTCATGCGTTCGACCAGCACAGAACCGATGGTCTTGCTGCCATAGGTATAGGTGTCAGCGCCGACCGCGGCGATGCCCTTGAGCATGTCGCGCAAGTTGCCTGCGATGGTCACCTCATGCACCGGGTGGACGATCTTGCCACCCTCGACCCAGAAGCCGGCTGCGCCGCGCGAGTAGTCGCCGGTCACGTAATTGACGCCCTGGCCCATCAATTCGATGACGAAAAGGCCCCGGTGCAGCTTGGCAAGCATCGCATCGAGGTTGTCACCCGGCAGAGTCAGGCGGCTGCTCAGCGTCAGATTGTGCGATCCGCCCGCGTGGCCGGTGGTCTTCATTCCCAGCTTGCGCGCCGAGTAGCTCGACAGAAAGTAACCCTGGACCACACCGGCCTCGACGACGTCGCGCGCATGCGTGGTAACGCCCTCGTCGTCGAAGGTGCTGCTGCCTTTGCCCTTGATCAAGTGGGGGTCTTCGCGCAGATCGAGATGGCGCGCCATGGCCTGCTGCCCGAGACAGTCCTCGAGGAAGGTCGCCTTGCGGTACAGCGATCCGCCGGAAGTGGCCTGCACGAAGGCCCCCAGCAGCCCTGCAGCCAGCGTCGACTCGAACAACACGGGCACTGCGCAGGTGGCGATCTTGCGCGAACCCATGCGCGACAGGGCGCGCTCCGCAGCATAGCGGCCGACCGCTTCCGGCGCAGCGAGATCGTGGGCGTCGCGCATCGAGCTGTACCAGTAGTCGCGCTGCATGCCGTCGCCCTTGCCGGCGATCGGCGCCACCGAGATCGAATGGCGCGAACTGGCGTAGCCGCCGCGAAAGCCACGCGTGTTGCCCATGAAGAAGTGCGACTGCTGGGCGCTCACCGCGGCGCCTTCGGAATTCGTGATGCGCCGGTCGGTGCTCATCGCGGCGGCTTCGCATTGAAGCGCCAACGTCGCCGCGGCTTCAGCATCAATGGCCCAGGGATGGAACAGGTCGAGGTCGCGCGATGCCACGCGGACAGGCGCCATGTCGGCTTCATCGGGCAGGCCCGCTGCCGGGTCTTCGGCCGTGAAACGCGCAATGTCGTGTGCGGCCCTGACGGTCTGCTCGATCGCCGCGCGCGAGAAGTCGGATGTGCTGGCATTGCCCCGGCGCTGGCCGGCATAGACCGTGACGCCCAGCGACTTGTCGCGATTGCGCTCGACGTTCTCCAATTCACCCACGCGCACCGACACCGACAGCCCCACGCCCTCGGAAACTTCGGCAGCCGCGTCGGTCGCACCGAGGCGGCGAGCGATGGCCAATGCGTCATCGACGGTTTGCTGAAACTGTGCGGGCGAGTAGGCGAAGCCGGTGGGTCGTGTCATGGTTGGGTCAATGGGTGCTGCGAACTATGATAACGATCACCCATCGAGTCGTCGCACATGACCCGCTTTGTCCCGATTGCCGAGAACGATTCCGACGATGAACGCCCGAGCAAGTCGGCGCTGAAGAGGCAGGCGCATGAGCAACAGGCCCTCGGCGAAGCGCTGGCTGCATTGCCAGAAACTCGCCTGGCCGCGCTCGAAATGCCCGAGGCACTTCGCGGCGCGCTGCATGAGTACCAGCGCACGAAGTCCCATGAAGGCCGCCGCCGCCACCGGCAACTGATCGGCAAGCTGATGCGCCAGGCCGACCTGGCGCCGCTGCAAGAGGCGGTGGCCGAGGCCCAGCTCGGCCGCGCCCATGACGCGTTGGCGCTGCACCAGGCCGAACATTGGCGCGTCGAACTTGTGGCCAGCGACGACGCGCTGACGCGTTGGCTGGCCGAACACCCCGACACCGAGACCCAACAGTTGCGCACCTTGATCCGCAACGCGCGCAAGGAGGCGGCATTGCCCCCTGAGCAGCGCCATGGCCGCGCCTGGCGTGAACTGTTCCAGTTCATCAAGCCCGCACTGGTGGCCGACCATGAGTGAAGCCCTCGACCCCATCAAGATCGGGCTCTTGTCGGTGAGCGACAGGGCGTCGAGTGGCGTCTACGAAGACAAGGGCATCCCGGCCCTGCAGGCATGGCTCGCACGCGCGCTGCGCAACCCGATCGAGTGGGACGCGCGCGTCATTGCGGACGAGCAAGACCGCATCACCGGTGCATTGATCGACCTGGTCGACCTCCAAGGCTGTGCGCTCGTATTGACCACCGGCGGCACGGGTCCGGCGCTGCGCGATGTGACGCCTGAGGCGACACTGGCCATTGCCGACAAGGTGATGCCTGGCTTTGGCG
>JANOPR010000607.1:0-5875 GCA_031421955.1 Burkholderiales bacterium | reverse complement strand
CCGATCAGCGCAATCAGGCCGAGCACCAACCAGCCGCGCGCCAGCGCGCGCTGGGTGTCGCCGACGACGGCCAGGCGGAAGTCGGCAGGTGGGCGCGCAACCGCCAAACCGCGAAAGCGCTGCTCTCCAAGCGACCGCCGCGGATCCGGCTTTGCCGGTCCGCCAGCGGTGCCCCCTTGAGGGGGAGCGCCGAAGGCGCTACGGGGGTGGGTCATTGAATCGTGATCCCCCCTTGGTTCACGTCGAAGTCGATCACCAGCACCTGCGCGGGTGCCAGCGTGACGGTGGCCTCGCGCTGGTGGGTGAACCCGGGGCTGCGCGCGTCGTCCTTCATGCGCACGGCGATGCGCTGTTCGCCGGCCGGCACGACCAGCCGTTGGTACACCGCGGAGGCGCCGTCGAGCGAAAGGCCAGAAGGCGCCGCGGTGCGGCGCAGCGCGGCCACGCCGCCCAAGTCGACCTCGATCGTGACCGGTGAGCGCTCGCGCGGGCACTTGATCGGCGCGCGCATGTTCGGCGCCAGCTTGGCCAGCTCGGCCTGGCTTTGCACCAGGCAGTCGCCGACGGGCTTGCCGGTGTGGGTGAAGCTGACCTTGATCAGCGCCTGATCGCTGCCGAGGTGGTGGTACACGGGCCAGCGCGAGAACACGCCGATCGCGAGCGCGAACAGCGCGTAGAGCAGGAACTGGCCGACCCAGGCGCTGGCTGTCGTTGCTTCACGCATGGCGGGTCACCGGTTGGGGCGCGACTTGCACGCGCAGGCCGCCCACGCGCTTGCGCAGGCGGTCCAGCGCGTCTTGCAACGAGCCGCTCTCGCCCTTGTCGGCCCAGGCCAGTTCCAATCGATCGCGCGGGACGCCGGCGCGCAAGTGAGGCTCACGCAGACCCGCGAGTCTTTCGTCGGTCCACTGCTGGCCGAGCCGGTACTCGCAGCCGCCCTCGCGACAGCCACCGACCAGCACGCCGGCCGCGCCGTCGCGCAGCGCGTACTCGACGAAGGACGGCGGCAACTGGCCGGCGCAGACCAGGCTGAACGCGGCCACGTCGGGGCCGGCCAGCGGCGCGACAGCGGCGCCATGGTCGCAGCCGAAGACGACGAGCCGTCGCTCGGCGGGCAGCGCCGCCAGGCCCTGGCGCATCTGCTGGCGCAAGGCGTTGATCGGCGCCGAGGGCAGGTCGATGCCGGTCACGAGCGCGCGGATGCTGCGAAACGGCGTCGACGACGGGCAGGCGCCGGCGCAGATGCCACAGCTCGTGCACAGGTCGGCGTCGACCACGGCCATCTCTTTTCCGACCTTCTGATTCGGGTGCGGCACCATCGTGATGGCGGCGAACGGGCAATCGGCAAAGCACCGCCGGCAGCCATTGCAGTTGGCCGCGTCGACCATGGCCACCGGCGCGCGCGACGGCTGCGGCAGGAAGGGCAGCGCGAACAGGGCCACCAGGCCGCCACCGGCCAGCGCCCAGGTCACGGCGGGCGTTGCGGCCTCAGCCAGTGGGTGGATGAACAGCAGCACCCAGTCCAGGCGCAGTGCCTGCGGCACCGTGGCCAGATCAGCCGGGGCGTGGCTCGACACCGGCGCCGCGATGGCTAGCGCGACCAACATCAGCACAAAGGCAGTACTCACTGGCCGCGATGGCCAGACGGCGGCGCGCGTCAGGCGCTGGATGTGGAACCACAGCGCGAACAGCAGCAGCAGCGGCATGCCCAGGTGGACGAAGACGAAGAGTGAGAACAGGCGGTCGCTGACCGCTGCATCGGCGAGGAAGTTGCGCGCCAGCGGCGCGGCCAGCAGCGGCAACGCATCGATCCATTCCGCGGTGGCGATGGCCGAGTATTGGCCGAGCCGGTCCCAATGCAGCCAGAAGCCGCCGATCGCGCTGGCGAACACGAGCAGGATCGGCGCCACGCCGGTCAGCCACGAGAAGCGCCGCACGCCGCGGTAGTGCCCGTAGAGCCACTCGCGCAGCAGGTGTGCGGCCATCAGGATCACGAAGGCATCGGCCGCGTAGCGATGCAGGCTGCGCAGCAGGCCGCCGAGCCAGGGCTGCTGCTGCGACAGGTCGACGATCGAGCGGTAGGCGCCCGAGGCCGAGGTATCGAGGAAAGCGTACAGGTAGATGCCGCTGCCCGCGAGCAGCCAGAAGCACAGAAAGGCCAGCGTGCCGAGCTGGCGCAGCGGGTTCAGCCGGGCGCTGAATGCGGCGTCGAAGCCATGCTCGAGGCGGCGCCACAGGGCCAAGGCCTGTGGCCGGAGTTCATTGAAGCGCCACATGTGGCAGCTTGGTCAGGCGGCGCCGGCGCAAGTGGTCAAGCAGCAGGTAGATGCCTACGCTGAGAAAGAAGGTCAGGCCGCCGGCGATCTCGAAGATCAGCTTGGTGTCGTAGCGGTAGGTGCCGGTCTCGGGGTCATAGACGGTGCACAGGATGCGCACGCGCTCGATCAGGTCGCCCACGCCGGACCGCCAGCCCAGCGGTGTGGTGCCGAGCAGCGCGCGCAAGGGCTCGCCGAGTTGCTGTGCGCTCAGCCGGTCGCCATAGACCTGGCTGTGAATGCGGCCCTCGGCGTCGACGATGCTGACGCCCAACACGTGATCGAATCCGGCGGGCGTGGCCGCATAGCGGAAACCGAAGTCGCGCGTGAGGGCTTCCACGGTCGCCGGCGGCGGGCTGAGGAAGGCCCAGTTCGGTGCGTCGATGCGCTGCTGCGCGGCAAAGGAGCGCATTGCGGTGGGCGAGTCGAAGGGCTGGTTGAAGCCGATGCTGACGACGTTGAACTGCTTCGCGCCGAAAGCCAGGTCCAGACCCTTCACGGCTTCGTGCAGCGTGCGGGTCTGCGTCGGACAGACCTGGAAGCAGCCGGTGTAAATGAAGCTGACGAGCAGCGGCTTGCCGCGGTAGCTCGACAGGCGGATCGGGCGGCCGGCGGCGTCAAGCAGCGTGTGCTCGGAGACCATGCTGCCGATGACGGACTGGCCGGCTCGCAGGGCCTCTTTCTCGTCGAGCGCGGAGCCCTCGGCAGCGAATGTGACCGTGCTGAAGCTGAGCGCGGCGAGCAGCAGCCCGCTAACGTAACGCCGCATCGACTGCAACCGCGGCGAGCAAGGCGCTCAACTGCACCATCGAGCCAAAGAACGCTGCCATCGCGGTGGCGCGGCTGGGAGCGCGTGCCAGGGCCCAGGTCTTGCGCAGGAAGTAGGTGCCGCCAACGCTCGCGCCGAGCAGGACCACGGGGCCGGCGCCGAACAGCACCGGCAGCAGCGAAGCGGCCACCAGCGCAATGGCGCTCGCGTGCACGATGCGCGCGGCGCGCGGCACGCCCACCACCACCGGCAGCATCGGCACGCCAGCCGCGGCGTAGTCGGCCTGGCAGGCGATCGCCAGGCTCCAGAAGTGCGGCGGCGTCCACAGGAACAGCACCAGCGCCAGCAGCAGCGGCAAGATGCCCAGCGCAGGGTCGACTGCGGCCGCGCCGGCCAGCACCGCAAAGCTGCCCGACAGGCCGCCGATGACGATGTTGGTCCAGCTGCGCCGCTTCAGCCACAGCGTGTAGACCACGCCATAGAAGAACGCGCCCAGGAAGATGAACAGCGCGGCGACCGGGTTGACAACCCACCACGTGGCGCCGACTGCGGCAGCCAGCAGCACGCCGATCACGGCCAGCCACAGCGGCGAGGTGGACAGCGCACCGCTGGCAAACGCTCGCTGCCGTGTGCGCACCATCAAGCGGTCCGCTTCGGCCTCGACGTACTGATTGAACGCGCCGGCGCTGGCCGAAGCCACCAGCACCGACAGCGCCAGCACCAAGCCTTGCACGAAGCCCACCGCGGGCCCCGGCGTGATCGCCAAGCCCGCCAGCGCACTGATCATGATCAGCACGCCGATGCGCAGCTTGAAGATGCCCAGCACCGTGCGCGCCAGGCTGGTGCGGGCTTGCGCGGCGTGGATGACGGTGGTGTTCATCTGATTTACTCCTGTCTACTCAGCGCTGCGCATAGCGCACGAGGCGCTATCCAGCCAAGCAAACGCCGCGGATCGGGCTCTGCCCGGCCGCCGGCGTTGCCCCCACGGGGGGAGGCGCCGCAGGCGCTTCGGGGGGAGGTCAACTCAATCCCCACAGCGTGGACAGGTACTTCCAGTTGATGAAGTAGTAGAGGATGAAGGCCGTCAGAAAAACCATCGCCAGCATGAAGGTGCCGGGTGCGGCGAAGCCGATCGAGCCGGTGGTCTGCGCCGCAATGCTCGGCGCGGTGCGCGGGATCGGCGTGAAGGTCGGGCTCGTGACACCCTGGTCGAGCGGCTTGCCAAACAGCAGCGAGCCGACCGTGACCAGGATGTAGATGGCGCCACCCGCAATCGCCGCGATGCCGCTGATGCCGACCAGGCCCATCATCAGGTAGGCTGCCCCCGGCCATTCGTAGGCCAGCGCGTGGCCGGCGAAGGCCATGTCCCAGTGCCGGCGCGAGACGCCCAAGGTGCCCGCACCCATCATCACCAGGACGAAGAAGTACATCGAGAAGCCGAACAGGTAGGGTTGCCATTGCGCCAGCTTGGGCAGGATCATCTCGCGGCGGAACAGCACCGGGATCAGGTAGTACGTCAGCGCCATGAACGTCAACGTGGTGCCGATCACGACGGTGGCGTGAAAGTGCCCCGGCACATAGATCGTGTTGTGGATGATCATGTTGAGCTGCTCGGTGCCCATCATCACGCCCGAGATACCGCCCAGGAAGCCGAAACCGATGATCGAGATGAACACGCCCGAGAACACCGGGTTGCCCCAGGGCGCCTTGCACAGCCACTCGAACAGGCTCTTGGTGTAGCCCTTCTGGCGCTGCGCGACTTCCATCGCGCCGGGGATCGTCAGGCCGTGGATCATCGATGCCAGCACGGCGAAGTACATGAAGTAGCTGGTGTTGACGACCTTCCATGCCGTCGACAGCCCCGGGTCGGCCAGCAGGTGGTGTGCACTGGCCAGTTGCAGGAACAGGATGTAGAGCAGGAAGGCGACGCGGCTGACGCGCTCGCTCATCGGCTTGGCGCCGAAGACGATGGCCGCCACCATGTACCAGACCGAGATGTGCGCGGCCACGTTGATCTGCTGCGAGGAATGGCCGAAGGCCCACCAGATGGTGCGGTAGACGAGCGGATCGACAGCGCTGATCCAGCCGATCGAGAGCAGAAAGGTCGGGATCAGGATGATGGCGCCCGAGGTGATGGTGAACACCGCAATGATCGCAGCGGTGATCGCGCCGAAAGTGACCAGCGGCACCGAGCCTTGGTAGGTCTTGTCGCGCTTGGCGATCACGAGCGTGCCGAAGAAGACGAAGCAGGCGACGAGCGCGCCGACGGCGAACAGGATCAGCCCAGCGTAGAACGACGGCGCGGCCATCATCGGCACGTAGGACGTCATCATCACGCTGGAGCCGCCCTGGAACACGGCCACGTTGTTCATCATCGCGCCGATCAGCATCAGCGCGAAGGCGGCCCAGGCGAATTTGGGCGTGGCGATGCGGCATCTGAGCAGCGTGGATGAACAGAAGTACAGGATGGCGATCTCGAAGAAGATGATCCAGAAGATCAGCATGTCGATGCCATGCGCGGTGAGCACCTGGTAGAAGGTGTCGGCCTCGAGCCAGTGGATCGCCGGCCAGCGCGTCAGCACGACGCCGATGGCCAGGATGCCGCCGATCAGCAGGAACACCACCGCCGTGACGGCGTTGACGATCATCAGCTTCTCGGCCTGCGATTCGAACTGCAGCCCGGAGCGCGGGCTGGTGCGGTAGGTCGTTGTAGTCATGTTGTGGGCCTCCGTCCTACTTCACGTAGAGGCGGCTGACCATCGTGTGATGGTTGATGCCGCAGAACTCGTTG
>JANOPR010000606.1:0-5181 GCA_031421955.1 Burkholderiales bacterium | reverse complement strand
CCGAGCCGATCTCGGCCGAGGTCGGGATCGAGATCGGCCGCAACGCCGAGGGCCGGCTGCGGGTGCAGGCCATCGACGTCGTCCTCCAACTCGGCCAGCCGGCTGCGTCGCTGCAACAGCTGGACCGGGCGCTCGACCAGTTCGAGGATTTCTGCACCGTGACCCAGAGTGTGCGCACCGGGATCGATGTCAAGGTGCAGGTGCGTGACGCGACCGGTGCGCGCCTGAAGTGAGGACCGTGCCGGCTCTCAGGCTGAAGCGATGACTCCGCCGCCCAGGCAGACCTCGCCGTCGTAGAGCACGGCGCTCTGACCCGGCGTGACGGCCCATTGCGGCGCGTCGAAAGCGAGTCCGAACCCCGCGCCGCCAGCCGGCGTGAACGTGCAGCCCGCGTCGTCCTGCCGGTATCGGGTCTTGGCCGCATAGGTGCGGGCGGGCGGCGGTGCGCCCGCGACCCAGCTCGCGTCGTCGGCCCGCAATCGACTCGACAGCAGGGCCGGATGGTCATGCCCCTGCACGGCCACCAGCACATTGCGCTCGAGGTCCTTGCGTGCGACGAACCAGGGCGCGTGCTCGCCGCCGGCGTCGGCGCGGCCCTTGACGCCGCCGATGCCCAGGCCCTGGCGCTGGCCCAGGGTATAGAACGACAGCCCGACATGCGTACCCACGCGGCGACCGCGCTCGTCTTCGATGGCGCCGGGCTCGTGGCTCAGGTAGCGGTTCAGGAACTCGCGGAACGGCCGCTCGCCGATGAAGCAGATGCCGGTCGAGTCCTTCTTCGAAGCCACCGGCAGTTTGATTTCGGCAGCGATGCGGCGCACTGCCGTCTTCTTCAGCTCGCCGACCGGAAACAGCGTCTTGCTCAGTTGCACCTGGGTCAGGCGGTGCAGAAAGTAGCTCTGGTCCTTGGCCGGATCCAGGCCCTTGAGCAACTCGAAGCGGCCCGTGCGTTCGCGCACCCTGGCGTAATGGCCGGTGGCGATGTGGTCCGCACCCAGGCGCAGCGCGTGGTCCAGAAAGGCCCTGAACTTGATCTCGGCGTTGCACAGCACGTCGGGGTTGGGCGTGCGACCGGCCTGGTACTCGCGCAGGAACTCTTTGAAAACGCGGTCCTTGTACTCGGCGGCGAAGTTGACATGCTCGATCTCGATGCCGAGCACGTCGGCCACGGCGGCGGCATCGACGAAATCCTGGTTCGACGAACAGTAGGCGCTGTCGTCGTCGTCCTCCCAGTTCTTCATGAAGATGGCGACGACCTCATGGCCCTGTTCTTTCAGCAAGTGCGCGGTCACGGCCGAGTCGACGCCGCCCGACAGGCCCACCACCACGCGTTGTTTGCTGTTCGCCGGCTTCACGCGGGCAATTATCCCGGCGCAGGCTGCACCGGCTGCCCCGCGGCCTTCCAGGCGCTCATGCCGCCCTCGAGTTGGCGCGCATCGAGGCCCATCGCGCGCAGTGTCGCGCACAGGCCCTGGCTGATCTCGTGGCCATGCGCGCAGTACACGACCACCGGCAGACCGGTGTCGACCTCGTTCTTCCAGTCCAGCCAGCGCGCGGGGTCGAGCCATTGCCCGCCCGCGATGTCGCTGCCATCGGCAGCGCGCGCCTGCGCCCGGCGCACGTCCAGGAGGCGATGCTCAAAGCCGGTGCGTTGCCACAAGGCAAGCTCGTTGACGGTGATGCTGCTCATGGGCATTGACCTCCTAGCGCACGAACTGAATCGCCAGCCCGGCGAGCGCACAGGCGCCGAGCAGCGGCATGACACCGACCTTGAAGCGGAACAGGGCAATGGTGGCGAGTACGGCGATGACCGCCGACGCGACCTCGAAGTGACCGCCAAAGCCCTGCGGCCATAGCACGTGATAGGCGAAGAACAGCGCCAAGTTGAGGATCACGCCGACCACCGCGGCCGTGATCGCCGACAGCGGCGCGGTGAAGCCGAGCTTGCCGTGCGTGGACTCGACCAGCGGACCGCCGGCCAGGATGAACACGAACGAAGGCAGGAAGGTGAAGTAGGTGGCCACGCAGGCCGCCAGCGCCGCGCCGGCGAACAGCGCGTCGGGGCCCAGCACCTGCTTGGCCCAGCCGCCGACGAAACCGACGAAGGCCACCACCATGATCAGCGGGCCGGGCGTCGTTTCTCCCAGCGCCAGGCCGTCGATCATCTGCGCGCCGGTCAGCCACTGATGTTGTTCAACCGCACCCTGGTAGACATAGGGCAGCACCGCGTAGGCGCCGCCGAAGGTGAGCAGCGCGGCCTGGGTGAAGAACAGGCCCATGGTCGACAGCGTGCTGTGCCAGCCGGTGGCCAGGACGAGGGCGCCCATCACCAGCGCCCACAGGCCCAGGCCGATGCCCAGCACGCGCGCCAGATGGCCGCGCGAGAAGCGCGCATGCGCGGGCGTCGGTGTGTCGTCGTCGATCAACGCCGGCCCGTAGCTGGCCTGGCCGCTGGCATGGCCACCGCCCAGCGCAAACACCGCCGGCCAGCGGCGCGCGCCGAAGTGACCAATCAGCGCCGCGGCGACCACGATCGCCGGGAACGGCGTATCGAAGGCGAAGATCGCAATGAATGCCAGCGCCGCGATGCCCCACATCCAGCGGTTCTTCAGCGCGCGCGACCCGATGCGGTGCGCCGCATGCAGCACGATCGCCGTCACCGCCGGCTTCAAGCCATAGAAGATGCCGGCCACCAGCGGCAGGTCGCCGAAGCGCAGATAGACCCACGACAGCCCGATCAGGATCGCCAGCGAGGGCAGCACGAACAGCGCGCCCGCGACGATGCCGCCCCAGGTGCGGTGCATCAACCAACCGATGTAGGTGGCCAGCTGCTGCGCCTCGGGCCCGGGCAGGAGCATGCAGTAGTTCAGCGCGTGCAGGAAACGCTTCTCGCTGATCCAGCGCCGGCGCTCGACCAGCTCGCTGTGCATGATCGCGATCTGCCCCGCAGGCCCGCCGAAGCTGATGAAGCCCAGCTTCAACCAGAAGGCAAAGGCGCTCCAGAAGGTGAGCGGCGTGGGTGGCGTGGGTGATGTGGCCTGGGCGGCAGTGGCGGCGGTCATTCGCTTGTCTCCTTGTCGAAGGCCACCCACAGCCCTTCGAAAACGCCCGCAGCAGCGAGTCGCAGTTGATCGTCGTCCGTGATCGCCTCGCGCATGCCGGCCAGAATCCGCTCGACTCCGGCAGCTTCCGGCGGCTGCACGCCACCTGCGTCCAGCCCATGCACCAGCACCCCCAAGCGGCGCAGGGCCGGCGTTTCGAGGTCGAAGGCCGCCAGCAGCACCTCGAACGTCACGCGCGCGCCGACATGGCTGAACGTGGCGCCGTCGAAGTCGAAGCCGAGCGCCGTCTTCGGGCAGTCGGCCGGCGACTGCAGCCACACGAAGCGGGCGTCGGGATCGATGAAACGGCGGATCAGCCAGGCGCTGGCCAGGCGGTCGACCCAGGGCCGGCGCCGCGTGGCCCAGACCCGCCGGCGAAAGCCTGCGCGGTCGAGCCGCGGCACGGCATCGCGGGCCACAGCGTGCGGCTCGCCGGGCGACTGGGCCTGCGCGAGTGCCGCCTCGAGCGCAGCCAAGGCTGCTGCGGTTTGGCGCTGCGCCTCGCCGGCAAAGAAGTCGATCGCCGCGAGCTGGTCGAAAGCCTTGCGCAGGCGGCGGGCCTGGCGTAACGCGTCGCTTTGTGCGCCGGCCGCCACAGGGACGCTCAAGGCGCCGATCTCGGTCAGCAGGGCACCGAATTCGGCATTGCGCTCGAACAACGGTACGAAGTCTTCCTCCAGCGCCTCGGCCCGCAAAAGCCTTGCCGTTCCGCCGTGTTCGCGCACGTCGGCGGCAATGCCGGCAAGGGTGGCGGCGTGCGGCTCACCCTCCGGAAGGGCATACACACCGTCGCGCAGCACGGCGGCGCCACAGGCCCTGAGGGCGCGCCAGGCGCGCATGCGCGCCGTGGCGTTCGCGGTCGGCAGGGACAGGACGAGCAAACTCCACCACATGATGTAGCTGAGTATACATTCTGTGGCGTACTCTACAAGTCTCGCTCGCGGGCGCTGCCGCCCGTCCTACACGGCGACGCGATGACGCCCGATTCCGCGCTCGGGCCCAGCGGCCGAGGATGCAGCATCGATTCGCAAGAGTTGTCGACCGGAGCATTGCCTTGGACACCATTCGCACCCCGATTCCTCCCGAACCGCCTCACGCACCGGAGGTCAAGAGCCTGGCGGCGATGCGCAGCGCGGAGTTCCGCACGCGGCGCTCGATTTGGCCGCGCGTGATGATCGTCGCCGTGATCGCTGCCGGCGTGAGCGCTTTGCTCGTGTCCCAGTACTACGACGATCGCAGCCTCGGCGTCAAGCTCGACGACACCGTCGCCGTCGCCGGCTCCAAGGTGCAGGGCGGCGTGGACGGCCTGCGCGACAGCGCCGCCGCCGCGGCGCAGAGCACAGCCAACGCAGCCGAGCGAGCTGCCGATGCGATCACGGACGCCTCCATCACCGCCGCGGTGAAAACCGCCCTCGTGGCCGACCCGTCGTTGCGCGCGACCAAGATCGAAGTGACGACGAAGCAGGGCGCCGTGGTGCTACAGGGCCCGGCGCCGGACGAGAAGTCGCGCCAGCGCGCTGAAGTGCTCGCCGCGGCGCCCAAGGGCGTGTCCAAGGTCGAGAACCACCTGGTCGTGCAGGGTCGCACTGCTGCGGCGCCGGTGCCGCGCGTCACGCCGGCACCGCAGCCTGCGCCGCTGTCAGCCTCTGTGACCGCCGCACCGCAATTGCCGGTGCCGAGCGTCGCACCCCTCGCGCCCGTTGCGCCGATGATGCCCGTCGAGGCGCCCCGGCCGGCGGCACCCGCGGAGACGACGCCCGCCACATCGCCCAGCACGCCACCCGTGCAGTGACAGGCGCAGGGGTCTTAGGTCGGGCCGTGGCAGCCCTGGCTCGCGCGTGCCGCGCCGCCGTGCGCGCGCAGCTGATTTCAGGTCGCGAAGACTTCATAGCGTAGCTCTGCGCGACTGGCGAGAGTGGCCGGTCCTTGCCCTGCGTCGCCAGCGACGACATGGCAGCCACGCCAAGGCCGGCTTCGACCGCGGGCTCAACCCCTCGCGCACTTCACAGATCGATCAGTCACTGGCGTTGGTGGGGAAGTCCATATACGCCGGGTTAGCCCGCAACGCGCGTATTTGCTT
>JANOPR010000605.1:0-2165 GCA_031421955.1 Burkholderiales bacterium | reverse complement strand
GCGCAGCGTCAGGGCGCGGTCGCCACGCAGGTTGACGCTCCAGACCTGGATGTCGGGTTCGCGCGCGCCGAGGTCGTACGGGTGCGCGAGGGCCTCGCGCACGCGCCGGTAGCCCGCGTCGTCGTGGATCGCACTGACTTCGAGCTCTTCGTCGTGTTCATCATCGATGATCGCGAACAGGCGCAACTCGCGCATCAGCTTCGGGCTTAGATACTGGCCGACGAAGCTCTCGTCCTTGAAGTTGTGCATCGCGTGGTGCAGCGCGGGCAACCACGGCGCGCCGGCCAGGCCCGGGAACCAGTCGCGGTCTTCGTCAGTGGGATGCTCACAGATGCGCTTGATGTCGGTGTACATCGCAAAACCGAGCGCGTAAGGGTTGATGCCGCTGTAGCCTCGCGTGCCGACCTGCGGCTGGTAGACGACATTGGTGTGCGACTTCAGCCACTCGATCATCGTGCCGTCGGTGAGGTAGCCGTCGTCGTACATCGTGTTCAGCAGCTTGTGGTGCCAGAAGGTGGCCCAGCCCTCGTTCATCACCTGGGTCTGGCGCTGCGGATAGAAGTACTGCGCCACCTTGCGCACGATGCGCACCACCTCGCGCTGCCAGGGCTCGAGCAGCGGCGCATTCTTCTCGATGAAGTACAGGATGTTCTCCTGTGGTTCCTCGGGGAAACGCTTGCTCTCGGGCGCAGCGCCGTCCTTCTCGGCCCGCCGCGGCAGCGTGCGCCACAGGTCGTTGACCTGTTGCTGCGCATGGTGTTCGCGGTCCTTGCGCTCGGCCAGCTCGAGCGCCAGCGATTTGCGGCTCGGCCGTCGATAGCGGTCGACTCCGTGGTTGGACAGGGCGTGGCAGGAGTCGAGCAAAGCCTCGACGGCCGCCATGCCATGCCGCTCCTCGCATTCGGCAATGTAGTTCTTGGCGTACACCAGGTAGTCGATGATCGACGAGGCGTCGGTCCACATGCGGAACAAGTAGTTGCCCTTGAAGAAACTGTTGTGGCCGTAGGCGGCATGGGCGATCACGAGCGCCTGCATGGCCATCGTGTTCTCCTCCATCAGGTAGCTGATGCAGGGGTCGGAATTGATGACGATCTCGTAGGCCAGGCCCATCGTGCCGCGCTTGTAGTTCTTCTCAGTCGAGATGAACTCCTTGCCGTAGCTCCAATGGCGGTAGTTGACCGGCATGCCCACGCTGGCATAGGCATCCATCATCTGCTCAGCCGTGATCAGTTCGAGCTGGTTCGGGTAGGTGTCCAGGCCGAAGCGCGCGGCGGTCTGGCGGATGACCTCGTGGTAACGCTCGATCAGGTCGAAGGTCCAGTCGCTTGGCGCGGGCAACGGCGTGCTCGGTCGCGGTCCCGGTGGAAGCGGTTGTTGCAAGGCCACGTCGGCGCCCCGCCGGTCGCCGCCCAGCGGGATCTGTTCGGGCCGATGCGCGCGGCGGCGCTCGACGGCACGCGGGCTCATTCGTGCCCCCTATGGCGCTGCGCGCCAGTCCCCCCGTGGGGGAGCGAGCGCCTTGGGAGCGGCCCGGCGGCGCTCATTGGGCCACCCCTTCTTTCTTGAACAGGTCGCGGAACACGGGATAGATTTCCGAAGCCGCGGTCGCTTTGCGCATCGCGAACTGCGGCACCACGCCGATCAGCTGCGTGTACTCCTGCCACAGGTTCTGCTCTTCTTCGGCCACCTGCACATAGGCGAAGTAGCGCGTGAGCGGCAGGATCTTCTCGGCCAGCAGCTCACGGCAGCGGCCCGAATCGTGGTGCCAGTTGTCGCCGTCGCTGGCCTGCGCGCCGTAGATGTTCCAGTCGCTCGGGCTGTAGCGGGCGCGGATGATCTCTTCCATCAGCACCAGGGCGCTGGAAACGACGGTGCCGCCTGTCTCGGTGGCATGGAAGAAGTTCTGCTCGTCGACCTCGGCGGCCTGCGTGTGGTGGCGGATGAAGACGATGTCGATCTTGTCGTAGTGGCGCGTGAGGAACAGGTAGAGCAGGACGAAGAAGCGCTTGGCCAGGTCCTTGCGCGCCTCGTCCATCGAGCCCGACACGTCCATCAGGCAGAACATCACCGCCTTGGATGCCGGCACCGGCACGCGCACCCGATTGCGAAAGCGCAGGTCGATCGGGTCGAGAAAGGGGATGCGACCGACACGGGCGCGCAGCTCG
>JANOPR010000604.1:0-2370 GCA_031421955.1 Burkholderiales bacterium | reverse complement strand
CTGGAAATCGTGCGCAACTTCTCGGTGGCGGAACAGCGCGGCCTGTGCCACAACAATGCCATTCGCCTCTACGCCATGGAGTGAGCCGATGACCCATCCTCGAATTGCCTATGTCGGCGTCGGCCTGATGGGCCTGCCGATGGTCAAGCGGCTGGTCACACAGGGTTATGCAGTCACGGCCTACGACGTGTTGCCCAAGCAGAACGCGGCCGCACGGGCCGCCGGCGCGCAAGTGGCGGCCTCACCCGCTGAGGCCGCTCGCGGTGCCGACCTGGTGCTGCTCAACTTGCCGACCACCGACGCGGTGCACGCCGCCGTGTTCGGCGAGGCGGGCGTGGCCGGCGTGCTGCAGCCGCCGCAACTGCTGATCGACTTCTCGACCGTCAAGGTGGAACAGGGCCGGGCCTTTGCCGCGCGGCTGCGCGAGCGCACCGGCTGCGGCTGGGTCGACGCGCCGGTGTCGGGCGGGCCGCCGGCGGTGGCCAGCGGCACGCTGACCGTGATGGCCGGCGGCGATGCGGCCGACATCGCGCGCGCTGCGCCGCTGATGGCCGACGTGGCCGGTCGCTTCACGCACATGGGCCCCTCTGGCAGCGGGCTGGTGGCCAAGATGATCAATCAGCTGATCGTCGGTTGCACGCACGCGGTGATGGCCGAGGCGCTGGTGATGGCCGAGGCCGCGGGCATCGATGCCGCGCGCATCCCGGAGTGCCTGGCCGGCGGCTACGCCGACAGCTCGATGCTGCAGAAGGTCTACCCACGCATGGCCCGGCGCGACTTCGCGCCGCAGGGCTATGCGCGCCAGATGCTGAAGGACCTGGAGATGCTCAACGAGCTGGCCGGGGGCATGAAAGTGCCGCTGCCGATGACCGGTGTGGCGCAACAGTTGTACCGGATGCTGGTGCACCTCGGCCACGCCGAGCTCGACACCGGGGCGCTGCTCAAGCTCTACGAGCGCGACGCAGGCCACTGATCGCCTGTGGGGGCCGTGGCCTGGGGTCGTGACTCGCCGGCTGCCTACACTGCAAGCCGATGAAGCTGCTGCTCGCCCCCATGGAAGGCCTGCTCGACCACAGCCTGCGCGACGTGCTCACGCGCGCCGGCGGGGTGGACCGCTGCGTCTCCGAATTCATCCGCGTCACCGACCAGTTGCTGCCCGACCGCGTGTTCCTGCGCCTGATGCCCGAGCTGGCGCACGGCAGCCGCACGGCCGCGGGCACGCCGGTGCGCGCGCAGTTGCTCGGCTCCGACGCCGCCTGCCTGGCCGACAACGCGGCGGCGCTGGCCGCGCTGGGCGCCGAAGGCATCGACCTGAACTTCGGTTGCCCGGCACCCACGGTGAACCGCCACCGCGGCGGCGCGGTGCTGCTCGATGAGCCCGAACTGGTGGGCGCGATCGTGGCTGCGGTGCGCCGCGCGGTGCCGGCCGCGCTGCCGGTGTCGGCCAAGATGCGTCTGGGCCACCGCGATGAGTCGTTGATGCTCGACAACGCGCGCGCCATCGCCGCGGCCGGCGCCAGCGAGCTGGTGGTGCACGCGCGCACCAAGCTGCATGGCTACCGGCCGCCCGCGTACTGGGACTGCATCGCGCAGATCCGCCAGGCCGTGTCGATTCCGGTGGTGGCCAATGGCGAGATCTGGACTGCCGACGACGCGCAGCGCTGCATCGAGGCCTCGGGCTGCGACGCCCTGATGCTCGGCCGCGGCATGGTTGCCGACCCCGGCCTGGCGCTGGCCATTCGCGCCCCGCACGAGCCCGCGCTGAACTGGGCCGCGCTGCTGCCGCTGGTGGCGCAGTACTGGAAGAACATCGCCGTGCAGGTGCAGCCCAAGCACCGCGCCGGACGCCTGAAGCAATGGCTCAACCTGCTGCGCCGGCGCCACCCCGAGGCGCAGGTTGCGTTCGATACCGTGCGCACGATCCAGGACCCGGCGCGCGTCAGCGACGCGCTGTTCGCGCTGGCGTGAACTGCCCGCTCAGTGCCTGCGCATGCCCAGCCAGATCACGGTGGCTACCACCAGCAGGCCGCCGCCCACCTGCACCGGCGCGATCGACTGTCCGAGCAGGGCCCAGGCCAGCACCAGCGCGAAAACCGGCTCGACGTTCATGATGGCCGAGTTGCCGACCACGCCCAGCCGCGGCAGCACCGTGAACATGATCGTGAACCCGGTGCCGTAGAGGAAGGTCAGCGCTGCCAGCCCCCACCAGCCGGCGGGCGCCTGCGGCAGGTGAAAGCCGCCCTGCGTGGCCACGCCGCCCAGGGCGATTACGCCCGCCAGCGTCAAGGTGGTGAAGGTGCGCAGGCGCCCGTCCAGATCACCCGCCTCGTGCTGCGTCAGCACCAGCGCCATGCCGAAGGTGGCGGCGGC
>JANOPR010000603.1:0-2116 GCA_031421955.1 Burkholderiales bacterium | reverse complement strand
CTGGGTGCGCACCACGTGCGGCCGACTCGAGAGCCGCTACCGCTACTCCGCCGCCATCGAAGCCGCCGCGCAGGCCGTGCTCGATACCCGCGCGGCATTCCCCGGCTCAACCCTGGCCGACCTGTACGACCCGCTGACCATGCCGCCCGCGCTGCTGAAAGCGCACCAGAAACTCGACGCCGCAGTGGATGCCGCCTATGCCGCCAAGCGCAGTTTCAAAACCGACGCCGAGCGTGTGGCCTTCCTGTTCGAGCAGTACCAGCGCGTCACGTCGCTATTGCCGACCGTAGCGCCCGTCAAACGTGCACGTCGGCGGGTCAGCCCTTGAGCGGTGATACGCCACCGCCGCGGGTGATCGACCACATCTTCGGCGGCGGCGTTGTCGCCACGGCACGCTGGATCGCGGGCCAGGCCTTGACCACAATGGTTGCGGTTTCGCCCGCCGAGACATTGCCCGAGGTCAGTGCAAACATGTGAAGGCGGCCTCTGCGAACCGCAGCCGCCTCGTTGGCGCGGTAGCGGATGCGGCGGTCGCGCGTAAGGATGGTCCATCCGCGCTCGGCGACGGTGGCAATCCACTCCGCATCAGGTGTGTCGTCGGGGAAGTGATCGCGATGAGCCACGAACGGAATGCCCGCTGCGCGCAGCGCGGCGTCGAGCCGGTGTCTCCAGATGTCGCGGTCGATGAACAGGGTGACGCCGGTCACAGCTCAACGCTGTTCGGCGCCGCCATCACGCAACGCGTTGTGGGTCTTCGAAGCGGATGGCTTCTTCTATCTCGGCGACGCTCACGCGGTAGTCGGCGGCCATTTCGGACATGCTGTCGCCGGCGAGGAAGCGGTCCCGGATGACTTCGGTGCGAACGTAGGCGCCGACTACGACGGGCCTGCCGAACGAGCGCTGCGGATCGACCACCACGATCCGCGGCTGCTGCTCATGGCTGTAGGCCGTCGGCTTGGTAAATGGGAAAAGGCGGACGGCATCGCCCTGCCGGTTGAAATCCACCCGGCTGAGCGCGCGCTCAAAGTCGTCGCGCAAGGCCTGCTGGCCTTCCTTCGAGACGTTGAGCAACTGCCCCGCACTCTCCACGAACAGGTCGATGCCATTGGTGCGCAGCTGCCGCGACAGCAAGGGGCGTTCTTCGCCGAGCTTGCGCTGCATGTAAGTCACAGCCTTGCGCACTTGAGGCAGTTGTACGCGGTGATGCCGGCGAATCACGCCAAGCAAGTGCAGCTCGCACAAATTGGCAAACGAAAGTAGGCGCTTCCTGGTATCGGCTGGCTCAATTACACGCGCAAAGCGCTTACGCGTACCGTCGCCATGCAGGTAGTCGTGCCCAAAGCTCCACGCCTGCACGGTGGCTGACGGCAGCGCGAGGACATGCGCCACCTCGCTAGCGCGATAGGCGGGCTCGTCATGAACGGAGGTGGAACGGCGGTCGTTGGTCACGTTGGGCACCCGGCAGTTCGCGAGGTCGCGAGAAGTGTAGGCCCAGCGGAGGAACGCCGCTACCGCGTCGGCGTACTCGCTGCCATCGGTGGCGGCAGCTGCTTGTAGATCGATTGCGCCAGCGCCAGCAGCCGCTCCTTGGGCAGCGAGCCGACCAGCGCGTAGCCGGCGCCGGCCTCGACCCAGTAGAACTCGCCGAGCTCACCCTGCTGGCGGTAGCGGAACGTGGTCGGCGCGGCGGCGTCGGGCTTGCGCAGGTAGACCGTGACGCGCTGCTTGGCCACGCCGGTGCCGCTGTCCAGGCTCTCGTACATCAGCTGCGCGCTCTTGCCCGCGGCGTCGGGCAGGAGGCGCCCGCCGACCAGCTCGAAACCCTCGTCGCGCAGGTCGAACAACTTCACCGGGATGTCGATGCGCCGCGTCAGCCAGCGCGCCAGATGCTCTTCCTGCGCCTTGACCTCGACGGCGTGGCGCGGCTCTCCGACATACACCGCGTGCGCGAGCACGGCGCGCTGCACCCAGCCGGCCGGCGAGCCGGCCGCCTGCAGGCCGCCGGGCCGCTGCTCCTGCCACTGCCACATGCCGCCGGCGCCGATCAGCGCGCCGGCCACCAGCAGCCCCGCAGCCGCCGCGGCGCGGGCCAGCGGCCAGCGTGCGGATGCCGCGG
>JANOPR010000602.1:0-1870 GCA_031421955.1 Burkholderiales bacterium | reverse complement strand
GACATGACGGGGGGCTGCATCTCGATCAGTTCGCTGGGCGGGATCGGCGGCACCCACTTCACCCCCATCATCAATGCGCCCGAGGTGGCGATCCTGGGCGTGTGCCGGGGCAGCACCGAGCCGAAGTGGGACGGCAAGGCGTTCCAGCCGCGCTTGATGTTGCCCTTGTCGCTGTCGTGGGACCACCGCGTGGTCGACGGCGCCGCGGCGGCGCGCTTCAACGCCTACCTGTGCCAGGTGCTCGCCGATTTCCGGCGTGTGCTTCTCTAGGTGATGGGCCCCAAGCTCGCTGCGCTGGCGCCCCCCGAGGGGAGTGGCCTCCTTGGGGAGGCCCTGCGGAGGCCCGCGCGATGACGACGATTGCCGTGGTGCGCAAAGGCGCCCAGGTGGCCATCGCCGCCGACAGCCTCGTGACCTTTGGCGACACCAAGTTGCCGCATGGCTACGAGTCCAACTCCAAGCTGTTCAAGGTCGGCGAGTCCTACTTCGGCATGGTCGGCACGACGGCGCACTTCCCTGTGCTGCGCAAGGCCCTGGCTGCGTTGCCCAAGGCAGAACTGAACCTGACCACGCGCGACGAGGTGTTCGACACCTTCCTCAAGTTGCACCCGCTGTTGAAGGAACAGTACTTCCTCAACCCCAAGGAGGAAGACGCCGACCCCTACGAGAGCAGCCAGTTCGAGGTGCTGATCGCAAACCGGCATGGCCTGTTCGGCGTCTACTCCTATCGCGAGGTGTTCGAGTTCGAGCGCTTCTGGGCGATGGGCTCGGGTCGCAGCTTCGCGCTGGGCGCGATGTATGCCAGCTACGCCAAGCTCAAGTCGGCGCGCGAGATTGCCTCGCTCGGCATCGCCGCGGGTTTCGAATTC
Organism: Burkholderiales bacterium; assembly: GCA_031421955.1. Taxonomy (GTDB): domain Bacteria; phylum Pseudomonadota; class Gammaproteobacteria; order Burkholderiales; family Burkholderiaceae_C; genus CADEEN01. The sequence goes on along the minus strand of JANOPR010000602.1, from coordinate 1,001 downwards.
GACAAGAATTCGTCCTCCCCGGTGCGGCTGCACACGATCAAGTTGAAAGGATGACCAAGATGGCCGCGATCGAGATCCAGGTGCCCGACATCGGCGACTTCAAGGACGTGGCCGTGATCGAGGTGCTGGTCAAACCCGGCGACGTGGTCAAGGTCGAGCAGTCGCTGGTCACGGTTGAAAGCGACAAGGCGTCGATGGAGATCCCGTCGTCGCATGCCGGCACCGTGAAGACACTCAAGGTCAAGGTCGGCGACACGGTCAACCGGGGCTCGGTGTTGCTGGAACTGGAGTCGGCCCAAGCGGCCGACGCCGCGCGCGCAGACACGCCGGCGAAGGCAGGCGCGGCGCCGCCCCCGGTGCTTGCGCCGGCGCCAGCCGTCGCACCCATGGCCGCACCTGTTGCCGCACCCACTGCAGCGAGCCATTCAGGCGGCGCCGACATCGAATGCGACATGCTGGTGCTGGGCGCGGGACCCGGCGGCTACTCGGCCGCCTTCCGTGCCGCAGACCTCGGATTGAAGACGGTCCTCGTCGAACGCTTTGCAGTGCTGGGCGGCGTGTGCCTGAACGTCGGCTGCATACCGAGCAAGGCGCTGCTGCATGTGGCGGCCGTGATGGACGAAGTCAGTCACTTCGCCGATTTGGGTGTGTCGTTCGGCAAACCCAAGGTCGACCTGGCCAAGCTGCTGGCGCACAAGAACAAGGTGGTCGGCAAACTCACCGGCGGCCTGGCCGCCATGGCCAAGATGCGCAAGGTGACCGTCGTCACGGGCAACGGGGAATTCGCCGACCCGCATCGACTCACGGTGACGTCTGGCGATGGCAAGAAGCAGACCATCGGCTTCAAGCACGCGATCATCGCGGCCGGCTCCGAAGCCGTGAAGCTGCCGTTCCTGCCCAAGGACGACCCGCGCGTGGTGACGTCGACCGGCGCGCTCGAATTGCGCCAGCAGCCCGAGAAGATGCTCGTCGTCGGCGGCGGCATCATCGGCTTGGAGATG
>JANOPR010000601.1:0-3114 GCA_031421955.1 Burkholderiales bacterium | reverse complement strand
GTTGAACTAAACCGCTGACGCGGTGGTGGTCTTCGACGAAGAGGCCAAGTGGTAATCGCCGTACCTTGACCGACGCGGGCATGTGCCCGCGCTGATCGAGGAGACAGGCGATGACACCGCTTCGACAACGCATGCTCGACGCTCTGCAAGTTCGCGGCATGGCCGTGCGCACGCAAGAGGCCTACATCGACGCCGTGGCGCGGCTGGCGCGGCATTACGGGCGCGCGCCCGATGCGCTCAGCGCCGACGAGGTACAGACCTACCTGCTGCACCTGCGGCGCGAACGCCGGCTGTCGTGCTCGACGCTGAACCAGTACGGCTGCGCGTTTCGGTTCTTCTACGCCACCGTGCTCGGGCGAGAAGGGGCCGCGTTCCAGATCCCGCTCAGCCGTGCGCCGCAGCGCCTGCCCGAGATCCTCTCGCGCGACGAACTCGCGCGCCTGTTCGCCGTGGCCCGCCACGCCAAGAGCCGCAGCTTCCTGATGCTGGCCTACGGCAGCGGGCTGCGCCTGTCGGAGTTGTGCCACCTGCGCCCCGAGCACATCGACAGCGCGCCCGACCGTTGCTGCATCCGCGTCGAGCAGGGCAAGGGCGCCAAGGACCGCTATGTCCCGTTGGCCCCCGACGTGCTCGAGGTGCTGCGTGCCTGGTGGCGCATCGAGCGGCCGCGGCCCTGGCTGTTCGCCGCCTCACGCGACCCGCGCAAGCCAATGGACATCGAAGTGGCCCAGCGCTGGTACCGCGCGGCCTGCGCGCACGCAGGCATCACCAAGCGCGGCGGCATCCACACCCTGCGCCACTGCTGGGCCACGCACCTGCTCGAAGCCGGCGTGGACCTGCACAGCCTGTCGCAGTGGCTGGGCCACAAGCACGTCAGCACCAGCATGCGCTACCTGCACCTGGCGCGCCCCGATGCGCCCGATGGCGCCAGGCGCGACCCCTTGCAATTGCTGAGCGCGCTGCCGCCGATCGCCACGCACTGATTGCGCCGTGCCCACCACGTTGGCCCAAGTGCTGCGGCACTTCGGGCCGGGCTATCTGCGCACGCACGGCCTGAGCACGGCACAGGCCCGGGCCTGGCGCGCCATCGTCGCTTGCCGCACCGCCGCGCTGGGCGGCGAGCGCCTGCGCTGCGATGGCTGCGACGCCCAGCAGTGGCGCTGGCACTCGTGCAGGAACCGGCATTGCCCGCAGTGCCAGAGCCGCGCCCGCGATGCCTGGCGTGCGGCGCGATTGGCCGAGTTGCTGGATGTGCCGTACTGCCACCTGGTCTTCACGCTGCCGCATGAGCTCAATGCGCTGGCCGGCGCGCACCCGCGCTGGGTCTACGACACGCTGATGCAATGCACGGCGGCCACCCTCACCGAGTTCGCGGCCAACCCGCGCTGGCTGGGCGGCATCGGCGCCTTCACGCTGGTGTTGCATACGTGGACGCAGGACCTGCGCCGCCACCTGCACGTGCATGCCTTGATGGCCTGCGGGGCGCTGCAACCGGGTGTCGGCGGCGATGGCCGGTGGATCCAACCCCGGCGCTCGCGCAACTTCCTGTTCCCGGTGCATGCACTGTCGCGCGTGTTCAGGGGCAAGTTCATGCAGGCACTGGCGCAAGCCGGCGAACTCGGCACGCTGGCGCGCGACCCGGCCGACACGACGCTGGCGCGCCAGCAGCGCGTGCAGGCGCTGCGCCGCCACGATTGGGTGGTCTATGCCAAGACGCCGCTGGCCGGGCCGGGCGCGGTGCTGGACTACTTGTGCCGCTACACCCACCGCACGGCGATCGGCAACGAGCGCTTGGTGGCCATCGTCGGCGACAGGGTGCTCGTGCGCGTGCGTGCCGACGACCATAGCGGCAAGCGGACGATCGCCATGCCCGGCGAGCAGTTCATCGGCCGGCTGATGCAACATGTACTGCCCCCGGGCTTCAAGCGCATCCGCCACTACGGGCTGCTCGCCCCGGCGGCCAAGACCGAGCGGCTGGCCACAGCGCGCAAGCTGCTGGCCATGCCGGCGGCCAACGCCCGAGCGCGCGAGGACGCGCAGGCCTTCATGCGCCGCGTGGCGGCCATCGACGTCGAGTGCTGCGGGCACTGCAAGCTCGGGCGCTGGCGCGTCGTCGAACAACGCGGCGCCGATCGCACGGCGATCGCGGCGCTCCTTGCAGCGCCGATGCAGGCGGCTTGCCGAGGGCCGCCGTGAGTCGCATCTTGCACAGCCTGCCGATCGCCGTGTCTGCGTGCCATCGCAGGCCGCAGCCTTCGTACGCCAGACTCGGCGCGTCGCTACGTTCGGCGCTCCATTGCCGCTGCCGCATCGCGCGAACAGCGCATTCTTCGCGCTCACGCGAGCTGCGCGTGGCCGCGTCGTCGGTGTCGCCACCCATCGGGATTGCCCACACCGGCGCTTGAAACTTACACTGCCCACTCCACCGCCCGTACCGGCGGTTCAGTTCAACAAGGTTTATCAGACGCCATGTACCGCCGCGCCTTCATCGAGCTTCGGCTCGGCGTCTGATAAACGCTGTTCGTTGGGCGTCAGAGTAGCCTTACGAGTGTAGTGGTTCACTCTGCCGGGGGGCGACGATGGAAGACATAACGGGTGATATGAAGGTCGCTGAGCTTCTGCGCCGTTGTCCCGAAACAGTCGAGGTCTTTCTCGGTCGCGGCTGCCCCGATATGCGACGCGGTTTTTTCAACTTCATGGCTCGACTTATGAGCATTCGTAACGCGGCGCGTATTCACAAGATCGACCTGGGGCCGCTGCTTGCGGATCTGAACAAGGTTGCTCAGGACGCCACGCGCCGTCAGCAATGACTGCTTCTGTCCCCGTTCTGACGCCCAACCCGGCGGTCAACCGGACGCTGCGCGATAGAGCTGCGCAGCGCCGGTTACCTCTACGTTCGGCCTCATGAGCGCATCGGCTCCCAGTCCACAGCGAGCGGGCAGGGTCGCAAGTCTGCTGTCGATCTTCAGCACTGCACGCCACACTCAGCTCGCGCTCCCACACAATTTGGCCGCCGAGCTCGACTCCGATCAGATCGCGGCCGCCTACAAGAGCGGCACCTGGCCACCAGCAGACTGGGTAGAGAAGTCTCTTCTGCAGTCCACGGAGCGTCTG
>JANOPR010000600.1:0-3986 GCA_031421955.1 Burkholderiales bacterium | reverse complement strand
GCACCATCGGCTCGATGACGAAGGCGGTATGGCCCCGGTTCCAGCAACTGACCATCAGCGGACCCTGGTAGTCGCTGTCGATCAGGCCGACCAGGTTGCCGAGGACGATGCCAAGCTTGAGGCCCAGGCCCGAGCGCGGCAGCAGCATCGCGGCGAACGCCGGGTCGCCGATGTGGATCGACAGCCCGGTCGGAATCAACTGGGTCTGCCCCGGTGCCAGCGTCAATGCCTGGTCCAGGCAGGCGCGCAGGTCCAGGCCCGCGCTGCCCGGTGTCGCGTAATGCGGCAGGTGTTCGGCCATGCGCGCGTCAAGCACCTTGATGTCGATGGTGGTCATCAGGCAATCTCCGTGCTTCGCACTACGGTATGGCGCTTGGGGCGGCCCGGCGCGCTCATGGCTTGAGTCGTTTGGCGATCTCGGCAATCAGCTGTCGCGCCAGCACCAGCTTGTCGGCGCGCTGGCCACCGCCCGGCAACTCACGCGTGCCCTGGGCGTCGACCAGCAGCAACGCGTTGTCGTCCTGACCGAAGGTGGCCGGCCCGAGGTTGCCGACGATCAGCGGCACGTTCTTGCGCACGCGCTTCTCGCTGGCGTGGCGGGCCACGTCGGCGCTCTCTGCCGCAAAGCCGACACAGAACGGCGGCTTGGCCAGGGCCGCGACCGCCGCCAGGATGTCGGGGTTCTCGGTCAACGCCAGGGCCGGGACGTCGCGCCCGGCAACCTTCTTGATTTTCTGCGCAGCGGCACTGGCCGCGCGCCAGTCGGCCACGGCAGCGGTGCCGACGAAGACATCATGTGCAGCCGCCACCGGCAGCACGGCATCGTGCATCTGCTGCGCACTCTGGACGTCGATGCGCGTCACGCCCCGCGGCGTGGCCAGCGCCACGGGACCCGCCACCAGCGTCACGCGTGCGCCGGCTTCGGCAGCGGCGCGCGCCAGCGCGAATCCCATCTTGCCGCTCGACAGATTGGTGATGCCGCGAACCGGGTCAATGGCCTCGTAGGTCGGGCCCGCGGTGATCAGCACCGAGCGCCCGGCCAGCAGCTTGGGCTCGAACAGTGCAATCAGCGCGTCGCGCAGTTCGGCGGGCTCGAGCATGCAGCCGTCGCCGATCTCTCCGCAGGCCTGGTCGCACAGCAGGGCCGAGCAGGAGCGCGCCGTCGGCCACGAGCTGCGCCACGTTGCGCTGGGTTGCCGGGTGCGCCCACATCTCGCGGTTCATGGCCGGCGCAATCAACAACGGGCAGCTCGCGATCGGCCGCGCCAGGCAGGCCAGGCTGAGCAATTCGTCGGCACGGCCGTGGACCAGCTTGGCAATGAAATCGGCGCTGGCCGGTGCCACCAGCAGCGCATCGGCCTCGCGCGTGACGTTGATGTGCGCCATGTTGTTGTCCGCACGGGCATCCCACTGGCTCGTCAGCACCGGCCGATTCGACAGGGCCTGCAGCGTCACCGCGCCGATGAAATGCTCGGCCGCTGCGGTCATCACGACCTGCACCGTCGCGCCGGCCTTGACGAGTTCGCGCGTCAGCTCGGCCGCCTTGTAGCAGGCGATGCCGCCTGTGAGGCCCAGCACGATGTGGCGTCCGGCGAGGTCTTGTCGATCGCTCATGGTGCGCGACTCTAGCAGTGGCAGTGCATCACGGCGCCAGCCGCTCGCGCAGGAAGCTCAGCATCTCGCGCTGCGAGGCCTCGCGCGCAGCGGGGTTGGCGCCGACCGTGACGCCCTGCCCCGGGTTGACGCCACCGGGGACGTCACGACGCAGACGCGGCGCGGCCGTGCCGTCAAAGCCATGGAAGGCCCCGGGATAGATCACAGTGCGCATCAGGCCCTGGCTGCGCGCAGCCAATTCGACGCAGGGAGCCGCGGCGGTCCAGTCGTCGCGCTCGCCCGCCAACACCAGCATCGGTGACACCGGTTGATGTCCTCGCTTCAGTTCGGCGCTGCAGCCGGGGTAGAAGGCGACCGCGCCACGCACGCGAGCCGTCGACTGCGCCACGTCCGGCTGTCGCTCGTTGGTGGCGGCGAGCACGGCGCTGCCACCATGCGACCAGCCAAGTGCCGCCAGCCGCGCGGCGTCGACATCGGGTCGCTCTGCCAACCACGCCAGCGCGCCGAGCGCATCCAGGCGGCGGTGCTGCTGCGTGATCGGCCGCACCGCATTGCCCTGTGTGCACAACTCGTTGACCCCGCGCGGTGTCAGCGAGTCCAGCACCAGCGCGTGCCAGCCCTGGGCATTGAGCAGCGCGGCGTAGTCGCGCAGGCGCGTCGACAGCCGCCCCTTGCTGTCGTAGGCGCCAGCGCAGCCGTGCAGCAGCAGCACGGCGGGTCGTCGCGCGCCCTCGCTGGCCGCCGCCGCGAACCAGTGGCCAAGCAGGTTGACGGCGCCGCTGTCATGGCGATCCAGGCTCGGCAGCTCGACGCGCGTCTGCGCGGGTGCAGTGCAGGCTGCCACCAGCAGCCCCGCCGCAACCAGCGCGCGCCACGCCGTCATCGAATTGCCGGCGGGTTCGGGTGCAGTCTGGCCATCGCAAGCACGTCGACATAGGCGCCGTCACGCAGCGCGTAGCCGCGGTGCGTGCCTTCGGGCTCGAAGCCGAACTTGCGGTACAGCGCGATGGCCCCGGCGTTGTCGGCGAAGACGGTCAGCTCCAGGCGCAATACCTGGGCCCAGCGGTCGGCCCAATCGACCAGCGCCTGCATCAGGGCGGCGCCCACGCCCTGCCCCTGGGCCGCGCGCGCCACCACCAACCCGAGTCCCATCACATGGCGGCGGCGCACATGGGTCATCGGCATCAGGCCGGCATTGCCGACTACCGTGCCGTCGCGCTCTGCCACCAGGAACAACTCATGCACAGCCGAGCCGACGGGCATGTCTTCGATGCGCTTGCGCCAGAACTCTTCCGTCGCATAGGGCATCTGCATCAGACCGCTCAACACCTGCGGGTCGGCCATCATCGCCGCCACCGCGGCAGCGTCGCTCGGCCGCGGCCGGCGGATGACGATCGCGCCGGCCTCAGGCACGCTCGGCCACCCAGCCCACCACCGAGGCCAGGGCCTTGGGCAGCGCCGCCGCATCGGTGCCGCCGGCCATCGCCATGTCGGCCTTGCCGCCGCCCTTGCCGCCCACCTGCTGGGCCACGAAGTTGACCAGCTCGCCGGCCTTCACGCGGCCCATGTGGTCGGCCGTCACGCCGGCGGCAATCTGCACCTTGCCGCCCTCGACGGCGGCCAGCACGATGGCCGCGCTCTTGAGCTTGTCCTTCAACTTGTCCATCGTCTCGCGCAGGGTCTTGGCGTCGGCGCCGTTGAGCACCGCAGCCAGCACCTTGATGCCCTTGACATCCACGGCCTGACCGACCAATTCGTCACCCTGCGACGAAGCCAGCCTGCCTTTCAATGCAGCAATCTCCTTCTCGAGTGAACGCACCTGGTCCAGCGTGGCGCTGACTCGCGCCGGCACCTCGGCAGGCGTGACCTTCAGCGAGCCGGCCACATCGCCCAGCGTGCTCTCGACCTGCTGCAGGTACGCCAGCGCGTTGTCGCCGGTGATGGCTTCGACGCGGCGGATGCCTGCCGCCACGCCGCCCTCGGCGACGATCTTGAACAGACCGATGTCGCCCGAGCGCTGCACATGCGTGCCGCCGCAGAGTTCGCGCGAACTGCCGATGTCGAGCACGCGCACTTCCTCGCCGTACTTCTCGCCGAACAGCATCATCGCGCCGAGTTTCTGCGCCTCGTCCAGCGGCAGCACACGGGCCTGCGTGGCCGTGTTGGCCAGCACTTCGACATTCACCAGCGCCTCGACCTGCCTCACCTGCGCGTCGGTCACGGGGGCGTTGTGCGCGAAGTCAAAACGCGTGCGCTCGGCGTTGACGAGCGAGCCCTTCTGCTGCACATGGGCGCCCAGCACCTCGCGCAGCGCCTTGTGCATCAGGTGTGTGGCGCTGTGGTTGCGCACGATCCTGGCGCGCTGTTCGGCG
>JANOPR010000599.1:0-3869 GCA_031421955.1 Burkholderiales bacterium | reverse complement strand
CTCGAGCCCTGCGGCCTGCGCGCAGACCTTTGCCAACTCGGTCTTGCCCGTGCCCGGCGGGCCGTAGAGCAGCACGTTGACGCCCGGCGCGTGCGACGCCACCGCATTGGCCAGCAGCGTGGTCAGAACCCTGACATCGTCAGCCACGAAGGCGAAGTCGGCCGTGCCCAGCTCGCTCTTGGTCGCAGGCCGCGTGAACACGGCCATCAAATCGCTCGGCGCCGGGTACTCGCGCATCAGCACCGGCGGCAACTGTTCGCTGACCTTCATCAGATCGGCCAGGTCGGTGATGTTGTGTTCGGAGATCAGGTTCTCGACCATGCCGGTGCGCTCAAGGCGCGACCCGGCTCGCAGCGCTTCAGCCACCTCCTGCTCCTTGACGCCGGCCACGGCAGCAATGGCCGCGTAGGCTTCCTGCGCGCTGCCGACCTTGAACTCGACCAGCAGGCCGCGCAATTCGCGCTGATAACGCGCCATCGTGCCGTAGAGCAGCAGCGCACGCTCGGCCGGGTTCAACTGCAGCAGACCGGCCAAAGCGTCGATGTTCTTCTCGACCAGCGTGGACTCTTTCTTGAGACTGCGCGCCAGCCAGTCGGCGGTGGCGCCCAGCACGGCCAGCAGGTCCTTCGGCGCGTCCTTGACGTACTCGTCGATATAGAAGAACAGCGTGCCCTCCTCATAGGGCCCGCGCCAGCCACCGTGACGCTGCATGAAGGCCGCGTCACTCAAGGCCTCATGTCCACGCCACTGCGCGTTGCCATGGCAGCGGCGGGCCAGGTACTCGCGCAGGCGGTGCAGTGCAGTGAGCGGCCAGACCAGATGGCGTCCGGTCAGCGACAGCAGGCTGGCCCAGTCGCGGCGCAGGTTGAAGCGCGCAGCATCGCGCAGCGTGAGTGCCAGCACGAACTGCGAACACATGCGGTCGAGCACAGGCGCTTCGCGCAGGCCCGGCGACAACACAGTCTGGATGTCGGCGCGGCTTCTCACGGCGCAATCCTCCAGTCAACAGAGTGGCCCTCGACAGACGAGGCGTTCGCCCCATCTTGGCCCAGGCAGGCACGCGGGGCAAGCCCTGGCGCTCTACCTCACGCGCGGTATCCTGCTCAGTGCAACACGAGTGGCTGCTGCGCCAGGGTCGTGTAGCGGCCAATCAACTCGTCGAGCTCTTCCTCGCTCGGGCTGGTCTGGACCAGCGCATCGACGGCGGCCTTGAACTGCAGGGCCACGGCGCCCTCGATGAAGATCTCCTTGCGTGCGAACTTGTCGACGATCTCGTAGCCGCCGCGCGAGATCGTGACTGCGCCCGCAACCTCACCGCCGAGGTCGAACTGGACCACCGCAAAGCTGTCCGAGTTGTAGAGCATCAACATGCAGGTATCTCCTGTGGGCACCCTGCCCGTCAGCACCGACGCACAAGGGCGCCCAGACACGTACCTGAGTTCAACAACGCAGAATTCAAGGCCAGGGATGACAAGGACTAGGGCACCGCGCGCTCGCGATGCAGTTCAAGTGCAGCCCCACCGCCAGTAGGGGTTTGCACAAGACGCAGCGGCGCGAAGTGATCAGCGGGATCGAGCCAGACCTCTGCGCGGGTGTCGTATCGCCGCCGTGGCTCGCGCACCAGCTTCAAGGTCGGCCGCTCGTCCAGCGTTTCCACACCCTGCACGACAAAGGTCCAGATGTCGGCATCCCCGCGTGCGCCGGCCACGAACAAGACCACGCTGGCGCCAGCGCCATAGCGCTCCGGTGCGGCCGCAACCACCGCGGGCAACTGCAACATCCAGCTCAGGCGGTCCTGCGCGCCGGGCCACAGCGACAGCTCATGCGTGGGTCCGGAAAACGTGATCTTGCCCGCCTCACGCTGGAAGTTCACCGCCTGCTGGTCACGGCCGCGGCGCCGGATCGCGAGGCGCTCTGGCGCGACACCGGCCGCATCGAGTTGCCCCTGGCTGGCCCACTCGAGCATCGTGACCCCGGCCACGCGACCCGTCAGCTGCATTTCGTATCGCGCGTCGCCCTGCGGTGACCAGCGCAGCTCGGCCACGCCGACCATGGGTCCGCGCTGCAATCGGTAACGCCATAGCCCGGCGGGCGGCAGCCGCGTGGCATAGACAGGTACCTCGGTCACGGCCCTGCCCTGCCCAGCGTCTTCGGTCGCAGAGTTGGCGTCGGCTGGTGCGCCCTCTGTGCTGGGTTGCGCCGCCGCCACCTCGACCGTCGCGGGCGGCGACGCACTGCGCTGCACACGCGGCAACTCGGCGAGCAGCGTGCGCGTGTCATGGCGCGGCGCGAGGGGCACAGCGGCCGCTGTTTGCGAGGGCTGCGCCGTGCCTTGACCCGCCTGCACGACGCTGCGCAGCTCGAATCGCTGTGGCAGTGCCTCGACCTCCGGGCCCTCGGGGTCAAGCCAGCCCGGGCCCAGGGCCACCAGCGCGAGCAGGTGCATGGCAGTGACGCAGATGCCGATGCTCGCGAGCACCCACCAGCGGCGTGTTGCAACAACGGTCACGGTCGAAGGCATGGATTGAAAATCGAATCACAATGGCGCCATGAAGCTCGCCACCTACAAAGACGGCTCGCGCGACGGCCAACTCATCGTCGTCTCGCGCGATCTCGCCAGCGCCCATTTTGCGACCGGCATCGCCACACGGATGCAGCAACTGCTGGATGACTGGAACTTCCTCTCGCCGCAATTGCAGGATCTGTACGTCACGCTGAACCAGGGCAAGGCGCGGCATGCCTTCGAATTCGTTCCCGAGATGTGCGCCGCGCCGCTGCCGCGCGCCTACCAATGGGCCGATGGCTCAGCCTACCTGAACCATGTCGAGCTGGTCCGCACGGCACGCAAGGCCGAAGTGCCGGCCAGCTTCTACGAAGACCCACTGATGTACCAGGGCGGCAGCGACGATTTCCTCGGCCCCCGCGACGACGCACGGTTTGCGAACCCCGACTGGGGCATCGACTTCGAAGCCGAAGTTGCCGTCATCACCGGCGACGTGGCCAACGGCGCCACGCCGGACCAGGCCCTGGAAGGCGTGCGCCTGCTGATGCTGGCCAACGACTGGAGTCTGCGCAATCTGGTTCCGGGCGAGCTCGCCAAGGGCTTCGGCTTCTTCCAGAGCAAGCCGGCCACCGCGTTCAGCCCGGTCGCAGTGACGCCCGACGCGCTCGGCAATGCGTGGCACGGCGGGCGCGTGCACCTGACGCTGACGTCGACCTGGAACGGCAAGACGGTGGGCATGTGCGAGGCTGGGCCGGAGATGACCTTCCACTTCGGCCAGCTCATTGCCCATGTGTGCAAGACGCGCAATGTGCGCGCTGGCTCCATCATTGGCTCGGGCACGGTCAGCAACAAGGACTGGGCCAGGGGCTACAGCTGCATCGCCGAGAAGCGCTGCATCGAGACCATCGAGGACGGCGCCCCGAAGACGCCTTTCATGCAGTACGGCGACACGATCCGCATCGAGATGAAAGACCGCAACGGCGAATCGGTCTTCGGCGCCATCGAGCAAAAGGTGGTCGCGGCCTGATCCAAGGCCATGTCAACGCCGCAGGCGTCGCAGCCGGCGGTCGTGCAGCCCGACTTGGGAAAGGCTCAGTCGAGCGACTCTGCAGGGTCGAAGTCCAGCTCGACCTTGGCGCCGTTGGGGTCGTGGCTGAAAAGCTGCCAGGTGCCCGCGCCCGCCTGGCGCCGCAGGTCGTACTTGACACCGCTGGCGTCAAACCGCGCCTTCACGGCCTTCAAGCCGGTGGCGGTGAAGGCCATGTGGTCGATGACACCGGTGCGCGTGGTCGGCACGGGCCGGCCAAAGTACATGTGCAGCACCGCCTGCGGCGCGCCGGCATAGAGCCAGGCCCCGGGGAATCCC
>JANOPR010000598.1:0-3719 GCA_031421955.1 Burkholderiales bacterium | reverse complement strand
CGCCCAGGCGCGTCACGGTGTCGCTGCTGCGCCTGGGCGGCGACGAATTTGTGGTACTGGCCACGCGGCTGCCCGGAAACGCCGAGGCGCAGGCGCTGGGTCACAAGCTGCTGGAGGGCTTCCGGCACCCGTTCGACATCGCCGGCCAGGAATGCCGCGTAGGCCTGACGATCGGCTATGCCCTGGCGCCGCTGGATGGCAGCGATGCGCAGAGCCTGCTCAAGCGCGCTGACGCGGCGATGTACGCCGGCAAGCAGGCGGGGCGCAATTGCCTTCACCGCGGTGGTGCGTCGGGCAGCCTGATGCCGGCCTGATCACCAGGCAGCGGGCGGGCTGCGCCTGCGGCCTACTGAATGAAGCCGATCGGCGAGCGGCGCTGCCCGGGTGCGGGCAGGTCGCGCAGCAGCAGGTGCTCGCGCTGGTCGAGCTTGGCGTTGCCGAAGGCCGTCATCCAGGCGCGACGCATCTCGCGCGGCGCCAGTTCGCTCATGCGGTCGAGCACGTCGCTCGGGGGCTCGGCGTCGAAGCGCGAGCCCCAATCGTGGTCGGCGCGGATGCTGCGGTAGAGCTTGGCGGCGATCTGACGTGCGGCCTGCGGGTCGGGTGCGGCGATTTCGTAGACGTTCATGCGGTTGAGGATCGGCGCGGGAATGCACCGCGCTTCATTGGCCGTGGCCACCCAGATCAGCTGGCTGGCGTCGATCGGTACTTCGGCGAATTCGTCGGTGAAATCCACCGCAGTGTCATGCTCGAGCAGGCTGTAGAGCGCGCCCAGCGGGTCGTAGGCATGTTCGCCGCCGGCCTTGTCGATCTCGTCGACGACCATCACCGGGTTGGCGTAGCAGCCTTCGACCAGGGTTTCGAAGACCTTGCCCGGGCGCGCGCCCTTCCACTGGCTTGACGCGCCTGACAACACCCAGCCGGCCGTCAGGCTGCTCATCGACACGAAGCCCATGCCCGTGCTCAGCAGCTGGGCGATCGCGCGCGCGAAATGCGTCTTGCCGATGCCAGGCGGGCCGAGCAGCAGCATCGGCGTGATCTCGAGCGCATCGCGGCTGTCCTGGCACAGGGCCAGCTGGCGCTTGACGTCGTCCAGGGCGAGGTGGAAGTTGGGCAACTCGTCGTACAGGTGGTACATCGCCGGCACGCCCGCGGGCTTGACCTGGAAACGCTCGGGGCCTTTCTCCAGCATGCGCTCGTAGGTGCTGCGCAGGCTGTCGTGCTCCTTGGCCGGCAGCTTGTGCAGGCGGCGCTCGATATCGGCGCAGTGGTAGACGCTGCGCATCTTCGCGATCGGGATGCTTGGCGACTGCGTTGCCTGCATGCGAATCTCCTTGAGCCTGCAGAGATCATTCAACCACCGGTGATGCTACGGCAAGGTCGGAAATGACGCTGCAAGTGGCGCCAAATCGCGGCGGTGTGCAGGAATTCGCGCACCGTCTGTCGGTGTCAGATGCCATTCGTTCCCCGCTGAGTGCAACTCGTCACAACGCCCTCGCGCCGCGCTGCGTGGATGCCTAGAGTTCACTCATCGACACAGCGTCTCAACCCACTCGGGAGCCCACCATGAATCACCTTCCCACCCTCTCCACCGTGGCCCGCATGAATGCCCTGGCCGCCGCCGCGATCGTCACGTTGAGCTTGCTCTCCGGCATCGATGCGATGGCATCGGCCGACGGCAGCACGCCGCGGATGGCCCAGGCCGCCGTGACGAAGGCCGCCTGAGAGTGCACGCGGCGTCGTCGTCGGCAGACACATCTGCACACATGGCGGCGATCGCTGCAGTCATCCGGACACGATTCAGACGCGTATAGCTCCGAGACTGCCCCCGTCGCAGGAGCCCGCAAATGACCCCTTCGTTCGAATCCCCCCCGTACCAGCGCAGCGAAGCCTTTGCCGAGGATGTGCTCGATCTGGCGAGCGCGGCCCCCGCGTACGAGACACCACGTGCGCCGATCCGTTGGTGGGTCAATGCGCTGCCGGTGGCCGTGGCCCTGCTTGGCGTGGCCTTCGCGGTGGCACCGCCGCTGGGCTGACTCGCTGACGCATCCGGCGGGTCGTGCATGGCGATTGCCGCGCCGGCCCGCACCGCCGCCTACTTGACCCAGGTATTGAGCTGGATGATCGGCAGCAATACCGCGAGCACGATCAGCATCACCATCGCGCCCATGGCCACGATCAGCAGCGGCTCGAGCACGGTGGCCAGCGCCATCGCGCGGCGCTGGACATCGACACTGAGCTGAGTGGCCGCGCGTTGCAGCATCTGCGGCAGCATGCCGGTCTGCTCGCCCAGGCGGGCGAACATCGGCAGCAGACCCGGGAAACGCTTGTTCGCGGCCAGGGCATTGGCCAGCGGCGCACCTTCGCGGACCTGCACCAGCGCAGCCATGGCGTCGGCGCGCATGGCGCGGTTGCCCAGGGTCTCCGAGGCCGCCTGCAGGGCCTTGAGGATCGGCACACCGGCCGCCGCCAGCATGGCCAGCGTGCCGGCGAAGCGCGCCGCGTTGTAGCCCCGCGCCAGGCGACCGATCAGCGGCAGCCTCAGCCACAGGGCGTCGAAACGCTCGCGCACCGCCTCATTGCGCAGCGACACCATGAACGCCATGCCGGCGCCGACGGCAGCCAGCAGCACCAGCCAACCCCATTGGCGCGCAAAAGCGCTGACGGCCAGCATGACCACGGTGAGCATCGGCAGCGCGCGCTTGCTGCCGGCGAACACGCTGGCCACCTGCGGCACGACGTAGGTCACGAGGAAGATCACGATCAGCACCGCGATCAGCGAGACGATGGCCGGGTACAGGGTGGCGCCGATCAGCTTGGCCTTGAGCGTCTGGCGCTCCTCCAGGTCGTCGGCCAACTTCTCCAGCACCGTGCCCAGCGCGCCGCTCTGTTCGCCTGCCGCAACCACGGCACGGTAGACGTCATCGAATTCGCGCGGGGCGCTGGCCAGCGCACGCGCAAACGGGCTGCCGGCGTTGACCTCGCTGCGCAGGTGCGCGACCAGCTCGCGCTGGCGCGGGTCTTCGGCTTCGTCGACCAGGGCCGTGAGCGCGCGTTCGAGTGGCAGGCCCGCGGCAACCAGGCCTGCCATCTGCCGAGTCCAGACCGACAACTCGGTGCTCGAGAAGATGCGCCGACCGAACCTGGAAGACTGTCCATCGTTGGTCGCCTGGGCCACCGGGACCACGTCGAGCGGCACCAGGGCCTGGGCGCGCAACTGCGCGCGAGCGGCGCGTGCGTTGTCGGCCTCGAGCAGGCCGGTCTTGGACTTGCCAGCGGCGTCCAGCGCTTCGAATTTGTAGGCAGGCATCGGCTGTTGTCAGCGCGGGCGGCTCACGTCATTCCCGCGTCACACGCATGACTTCCTCGGCGGAAGTGATGCCCTCGACGACAAGTCGCTCGCCATCCTCGCGCATCGAGCGCAGACCGGCGGCCTCGGCGGCGACGAACAGCTGGCTCTCGGCGGCGCGGCTGTGGATCAGGGCGCTGATCTTTTCGTCGACGGTCATGAGTTCGTAAACGCCTGTGCGCCCGCGGTAACCGGTCTGGCCGCATTCGTTGCAACCGACCGGGTGGTAGCGGCCGCGCGCGTCGGCGCGCTTGCAGTGCGTACACAGCTTGCGCACCAGCCGTTGGGCCAACACGCCCAGCAGCGAGGAGCTCAGCAGGTAGGGTTCCACACCCATGTCGACCAGCCGAGTGACGAGGCTGGGCGCGTC
>JANOPR010000597.1:0-5015 GCA_031421955.1 Burkholderiales bacterium | reverse complement strand
GTGAGCCGCCTCATTTCCCACCTTCGCGCCCATCCTCGCCTGGCGGCCTCGCTGCTGGTCGGCACTTCTTCAGCGCTGCTGTTGCCGGGTGCGCTCGGTCTGGTGACCCGGGGCCTGTTTGGCTGGAACGTGTCGGTATGGCTGTACCTGGTGCTGGTGGGCTGGATGATGCTGCATGCCGATCACAGCCGGCTTCGGCGCATCGCCGTCGCGCAAGCCGAAAGTGCCGCCACCGTGCTCGCCATCGTCAGCGTGGCGTCCGTCGTCAGCCTGTTGGGCATTGTGGCCGAACTGTCCGCGGCCAAGCTGCCCGGTGCGCCGCATGCGCTGCCTCATGTGGCATTTGCGCTGCTCACCGTGGCCGGGTCATGGCTGCTCGTGCCGACGATTTTCGCCTTGACCTATGCCAGCGTTTATTACCGCGCATCGCATGGCAGCGGCCTGCAGTTCCCCGGGGCCGACGCGAGTTTCAAGCCGGACTACGGCGACTTTCTGTACTTCTCGTTCACCATCGCGGTGGCTTCGCAAACGGCCGATGTCAATGTCTCGACGCAAGCGATGCGGCGCCTGGTTCTGCTGCAGTCGCTGCTGTCGTTCGCCTTCAACACCGCCATCCTGGCGTTCACGATCAATATCGCAGCCAGCATGTTCTAAAGCGCGTTCAACGAGCCTTCGACGCTGGTGTGAAGCGCGACGAGGCCGAGAAGGCCCGGATCAAGTCCGGCCGCCGGGTCGCTCGAGGCCGCCCGGGTTCCCAAGGCGGTGTCGATCCTGATGGGTTGAGAGCCAGGTTTCACGGCGCCGATGCCGCCCGCGCCCGTGGCGGCGCACCCCAGCGCTCGTCGTGCGAGCCGCGCGGCGCGGGCCAGAAGCAGCACCCGGTCCAGACCAGGCTGGCGGCTTCCATCACCACCATCTTGGCCGCCTCGCTCGTCGTCCACCAGCGCTCAATGTCGCTGTCGTGCGGCGGGCCGGCGATGATGCCGATGCGCGTGGCCTCGCCAAAGGCCATGCGGTACAGGATGCGCGTGCGCCGCGCGTGCGCACCGAGGCTGTAGACGTCGATCGCCTCAGTCGGCACGGCGCGCTGCTGCGCCCAGTCGCGCAGCCAGACCGCGCTGGCGTAGGTGCGGTCTTGCTTGGTGGCCGGCATCGGCACGGCCTCGACCGGCACGCCGGGAAGCAGCGCCTGCAGCCGCTGCGCCGCGCGCTCGGCATAGGTCGCGTGGCTGGCGAACGAAGTGATCGGCCCGCCGGTCGTGACCACGCGCCGATAACCGCGCTGGCGCGCAAACGCGGCCGCGGCATCCAGATCACGCTCGCCCAGCCAGCCTTCGACCACCAGCCACTGGGCCGGCGGCCCCTCGACCGGTTCGCTGACGGCGAGCCACCCGCCCAGATGGCGGGCAACCAGCGTCCCCGCCGCACCCAGCAGGGCGAAGGCGAGCAGCCAGCCCAACAGCGTGGGCAGGATCACTTGGCGGCGACGGAACAGGGCGGGCATGGACCGGGAGTTTCGCAAACCCGGCGGCAAGCGGCGAAAAGCCTTCATAGAATGCCCGGTTCACCGTGAGCAAAGAGCCTCCAAGCAACCCCACGACCCGCGGCCGCATCTGCATCCGCGGCGCGCGCCAGCACAACCTGAAGAACCTCGATCTCGACATCCACACCGGCGAGATGACGGTGGTCACGGGCCCCAGCGGCTCGGGCAAGTCGAGCCTGGTCTTCGACACCCTGTATGCCGAGGGCCAGCGGCGCTACGTCGAAACCTTCTCGGCCTATGCACGGCAGTTCCTCGAGCGCATGGACCGGCCCGCGGTGGATCGCGTGGACGGCGTGCCGCCGGCGATCGCCATCGACCAAACCAACCCGGTGCGCAGTTCGCGCAGCACGGTCGGCACCATGACCGAGCTGAACGACCACCTGAAGCTGCTCTACGCACGGGCCGCACAGCTTTACGACAAGCAGACCGCCCTGTTGGTGCGGCACGACACGCCGGAGACGATCTGCGCCGAACTGCTGGCCCGGGCCATCGCCGCGGGTGATCCGCGGCTCGTGGTCACGATGCCGGTCGAGTTGCCGGCCGACACCTCGCCCGAGCAGATCGAGCAATGGCTGGCGGCCAGCGGCTTCACCCGCGTGCAGGCCGAGCGCACGGTCGGCAACCGCAAGATTCTGGATGTGGTGGTCGACCGGTTCCGGGCGTCGACGGCCGAGAAGGTGCGCGTGGTCGAAGCCATCGAGCTGGCCCTCAAGCGCGGCAGCGGGCGCGTCAACGTGTACGCGACGCCGGAGGGCAGCGCCGAGCCGCAGCTTTGGCGCTGGTCGACCGGCCTGCACTGCCCCGAGAGCGAACTGCGCTACAGCGACCCGCAGCCGGCGCTGTTCTCCTTCAACTCGGCCTTCGGCGCCTGCGACACCTGCCGCGGCTTCGGCCGTGTCATCGGCATCGACTTCGGCCTGGTCATCCCCGACGAGCGCAAGACCCTGCGCAGCGGCGCGATCAAGACGATCCAGACCCCCGCCTGGAAGGAATGCCAGGACGACATGATGAAGTACGCCGGCGAGGCCGGCATCCCTCGCGACACCGCCTGGGCCCACCTGACGCCGGCGCAGCGCGAATGGGTCATCGGCGGCTCGCCGAACTGGAAGGGCAAGTGGAACCAGCAGTGGTACGGCGTGCGCCGCTTCTTCGAGTACCTCGAGAGCAAGGCCTACAAGATGCACATCCGCGTGCTCTTGTCCAAGTACCGCAGCTACACGCCCTGCCCGGTCTGCGCCGGCGCGCGCCTGAAGACCGAAGCGCTGTTGTGGCGGCTGGGCTCCAAGGCCAACGCCGATGCGGCACTGCCGAGTGCCGAACGCTTCATGCCGATCGGCGTGGCCTGGTCTGGCGAGCAACTCGAAGCCCTCGACGGCCTGGCGCTGCACGACCTGATGCGCCTGCCGATCGACCGGCTGCGGCGCTTCTTCGCCACGCTGAGCCTGCCCGAGGCGATGCACGATGACGCCTTGAAGTTGTTGCTCGATGAAGTGCGCACGCGGCTCAAGTACCTTTGTGATGTCGGCATCGGCTACCTGACACTGGACCGCCAGAGCCGCACCTTGAGCGGCGGCGAAGTCCAGCGCATCAACCTGACCACCGCCCTGGGCACCTCGCTGGTGAACACGATGTTCGTGCTCGACGAGCCGAGCATCGGCCTGCACCCGCGCGACATGGGCCGCATCATCGAGGCCATGCACCGGCTGCGCGACGCCGGCAACACCCTGGTCGTGGTCGAGCATGACCCGGCGGTGATGCTGGCCGCCGACCGCCTGATCGACATGGGCCCGGGGCCTGGTGAGCGCGGCGGGCAGATCGTCTTCGATGGCTCGCCCGAAGACGCCAAGCATGCCGACACGCTCACCGGTGCCTACCTCGGCGCCAGAAAGCATGTCAGCAGCGGCATCAAGCGCCTGGTCACCGAGAGCACGCCGCGCCTGGTGCTCGAAGGTGCGCGCGAGCACAACCTGAAGGACATCACGATCGAGTTTCCGCTGCTGCGGCTGGTGGCGGTCACGGGCGTCTCGGGCTCGGGCAAGAGCACGCTGATGCAGGACCTGCTCTTCCCGGCGCTGGCGCGCAAGTTCGGCCGTGCCACCGAGACACCGGGTGCGCATGAGCGCCTGCTCGGCAGCGACTGGCTCAGCGACGCGGTGTTCGTCGACCAGAGCCCGATCGGCAAGACCGCGCGCTCCAACCCGGCCAGCTACGTCGGCGCCTTCGACGAGATCCGCCGCTTGTTCGCCGAAGCCCCGCTGGCCCGCGAACGCGGCTACGGCCCGGGCATGTTCAGCTTCAACGCCGGCAACGGCCGCTGCGCCACCTGCGGCGGCTCGGGCTTCGAGCATGTCGAGATGCAGTTCCTGTCCGACGTGTACCTGCGCTGCCCCGACTGCGATGGCCGCCGCTACCGCGCCGAGTTGCTCGAGGTGAAGATCGTCCGCGGCGACCGCCTGCTGTCGATCGCCGACACCCTGGACCTGACCGTCAGCCAGGCCGTGCAGCTGTTCGCCGCCGACCGCGAAGTGGTGCGCGTGCTGCAGCCGATCGTCGAGGTCGGCCTCGAGTATGTGCGCCTGGGCCAGCCGGTGCCCACGCTGTCGGGCGGCGAGGCGCAGCGCCTGAAACTGGCCGGTTTCCTGGCCGAGGCCGTCGGCACGCCGGCGCAGCGCCTGGCACGCAAGGGCACGCTGTACCTGTTCGACGAGCCGACCACCGGCCTTCATTTCGACGACATTGCCAAGCTGATGCGCGCTCTGCGCAGGCTGCTCGACGCCGGACACTCGGTCATCGTCATCGAGCACAACCTGGACGTGATCCGCGCGGCCGACTGGGTCATCGACCTCGGACCCGAGGGGGGCGAGGGCGGCGGCGAGCTGATCTTCGCCGGCACGGCCGAGGAGATCCGCCACCACCCCAAGTCGCACACCGGGCGCGCGCTGGCCGACTACGAAGTGGCTCTCGGCGTGGTGCAGCGCGTCGAGGAAGGACGGCCCCTGCAGCACATCGTGCGCGCGGCACGGCAGCGCACGCCGGCCGACGAATCGATCCGCATCGTCAACGCCCGCGAGCACAACCTGAAATCGCTCGACGTCTCGATCCCGCGCGGCAAGTTCAGCGTCATCACCGGCGTCTCGGGCTCGGGCAAGAGCACTTTGGCGTTCGACATCCTGTTCAACGAGGGCCAGCGCCGTTACCTCGAATCGCTCAACGCCTACGCGCGCAGCATCGTGCAGCCGGCGGGGCGGCCCGAGGTCGATGCTGTGTATGGCATCCCGCCGACGGTGGCAATCGAGCAGCGCCTGTCGCGCGGCGGCCGCAAATCCACGGTGGGCACCACTACCGAGGTCTGGCACTTCCTGCGCCTGCTGTACGTGAAGCTCGGGATCCAGCATTGCGTGAACGACGGCGCCGAAGTGCGGCCGCAGAACCCCGACACCATCGTGGCGCAGATCATGAAGCGCTACAAGGG
>JANOPR010000596.1:0-1886 GCA_031421955.1 Burkholderiales bacterium | reverse complement strand
CTCGACATAGGCATTGCCCAGCCGCACGGCCCAGACCAGCGGCGTCGTGCGCACGGTGCCGACCAGCACGCCCAGCGCCAACGCAAAGACCCAGGCCGTCAGCCCGGTGGCCAGGGTCCAGCCCAGGCCGTTCATCAGCGTCTGCAGGTAGCTGCCGCTGGCGTCAGGCGACAAATCCCAGAAGATGCCCCAGTTCCAGTTGTAGTTCATGCCGACGCCAGCGATGGTGGTGCACACGGCCCCGGGTTGTGCCCGGGGCCGCGAGGGGCAAAGAACTTACTTGTAGGCCGCGGGGTCGGGCGAATCGGTCGGGTTGGCCAGCACCTTCTTCAGCGCGTCGCTCATCGGGATGTTCAGGTTGATGCCCTTGGGCGGGATCGCGCTCTGGAACCACTTGGCGTAAATCTTGTTGACCTCGCCGCTCTTCATCAGCGCGGCCATCGCGCCGTCGACCACCTTCTTGAAGGCCGGGTCGTCCTTGCGCAGCATGATGCCGTAGGGCTCGACCGACAGCGCGTCGCTCGACACCTGCCACTGGCCCGGGTTGCTGTGGTTGGCGGCCAGGCCGGCGAGCAGGATGTCGTCCATCACGAACGCAGCGGCGCGGCCGGTGTCGACCATCAGGAAGGCCTCGGCGTGGTCCTTGGCGGCCAGGATGTTGATCCCCAGGTTCTGCGCCGCGTTGAGCTCGGTGATCTGCTTGATGTTGGTGGTGCCCGAGGTCGAGACCACGGTCTTGCCCTTCAGGTCGGCCAGGACCTTCAGGTTGTCGCCCTTCTTCGAGATGAAGCGGTTGGCGGTGACGAAGCTGGTCAGCGTGTAGGCGATCTGCTTCTGGCGGTCGGCGTTGTTGGTCGTTGAGCCGCACTCCAGGTCGATGGTGCCGTTGGCCAGCAGCGGGATGCGCGTGGCCGACGTGACCGGCTGCAGCGCCACCTTCAGGCCCGGCATCTTCAGCTCGGCCTTGACGGCGTCGACGATCCGGGCGCACAGGTCCATCGAGTAGCCGATCGGCTGCTGCTTGTCATCGAGGTAGGAGAAGGGAATCGAGGCGTCGCGGTGGCCGACGCTGATCGTGCCGGCGGCCTTGACCTTGTCCAGCGTGCCTTGCGCCATCGCGCCGGTGGCGACGCCGGCAACAACCAGCGCGCCCAGGATCTTGTGAGTGAGAGTCATGCGTCTTCCTTCATTGGGGGTGGATGCGAACGCCGGCCTCGAGCCGACATTGCGCGTGGGGAAATTGTGCACCCTGAAACCACCGACCGGCCCAACCCCCGCGAAACCACGTAGGGATGGACGGCGTCGACTTCACGGCGCCATTGGAACCAGCGGCGCCGTGACGGCTACTTCTTGGCGTACGCCTCGGCCGGCTTGTCGTTGGGCTGCGCCCAGGCGGCCTGCGTGGCTTGGCTGGCGGGCAGGGCCAGGTTGATGCGCTTCGGCGCAATCGGCTGCGTGAACCACTTGGCGTGGGTCTTGGCCAGCTCGCCGCTGGCCATCATGGCCTTGAGGCTGTCGTCGACGGCCCGCTTGAAAGCCGGATCGTCCTTGCGCAGCATGATCGCGATGGGCTCGATGGCCAGCACCTCGCCGACGATGCGGTAGTCGGCCGGGTTCTTGGCGCTGGCGATCAGGCTGGCGAGCACCTGGCCGTCCATCACGAAGGCGTCGGCGCGGCCCGTCTGGAGCAGCACGAAGCTGTCAACATGGCTCTTGCCGAAGACTTCCTTGAAGTCGATGCCGCGCGCACGCTCGTGCTTGCGCAGCACGCGCACCGAGGTCGAGCCGACGGTGGTGGCCACCTGGCGATTCTTCAGGTCGGCCACCGAGTTGATGCCCGAGTTGGCCTTGACCGCGATGCGTACCTCTTCGACATAGGTCGTGAC
>JANOPR010000595.1:0-1563 GCA_031421955.1 Burkholderiales bacterium | reverse complement strand
AGCGCAACCGCGGTGTCTTGCCCAGCACCTGCGCCGCGCGCATGAAGTCGAAGTCGACGCCCTTGTCGGCCTGCGTCACGGTTTGCAGGAACAGCTTGCGGTAGCCGCGCTCGGCGCTGGGCTCGATCACCGGCCTGGCCGCTGCACGCGCCGCGAGTTCCTCAGCCGAGACCTGGAGTGTCAATTCGCGCCGCGCCACGCTCAGGCGGATGCGGTCGCCGTTCTGCACATAGGCCAGCGGCCCGCCGACCGCCGCCTCGGGCGTGACGTGCAGCACGATGGTGCCGAAGGCCGTGCCGCTCATGCGGCCGTCGCTGATGCGGACCATGTCCTTGACCCCGGCACGCGCCAGCTTGAGCGGGATCGGCAGGTAGCCGGCCTCGGGCATGCCCGGCGCGCCCTTGGGGCCGATGCGCTTCAAGACCAGGACGTCATCGGCGTTGACGTCGAGTTGCGGGTCATCGATGCGCGCGGCCAGGTCGGCGGCGTCCTCGAACACCACCGCGCGGCCCTCATGTTCCATCAGCGCCGCATCCGCCGCCGACTGCTTGATCAGCGCGCCGCCCGGCGCCAGGTTGCCCCACAGCACGGCGATGCCGCCCTGCGGATAGATCGGCCGGGCCAATGGGCGCACCACGTTTTGCGTGAATCCGGGGCCGGCGGCGTCGATCTCTTCGCCCAGCGTGCGGCCGCTGACCGTGAGCGCGTCCAGGTGAAGCAGCGGTTTCATTTCGCGCAGCAAGGTGGCCATGCCGCCGGCGTGGTCGAAGTCTTCCATGTAGTGCTCGCCGCTGGGCTTCAAGTCCAGCAGCACCGGCGTCTCGCGGCCCATGCGGTCGAGCGAGCGCAGCTCGAGCTCGAAGCCGGCGCGCCCGGCGATCGCCGTCAGGTGCACGACGGCGTTGGTCGAGCCGCCGATGGCCAGCAGCACGCGCATCGCGTTCTCGAACGCCTTGGCCGTCAGCACCTGTTCGATGCCGAGCCGGCTGCGCGCCATCTGCACCGCCAGCGTGCCGGTTTGTTCGGCAACCCGGATGCGGTCGGCGGTGACCGCCGGCGGCGACGCACCACCCGGCACCGTCATGCCCAGGACCTCGGCGATGCAGGCCATCGTGCTGGCGGTGCCCATCACCGAACAGGTGCCGACGCTGGCCACCAGCTGGTTGTTGACATCGTCGACCTCGGCCGCGTCGATCTCGCCGGCGCGAAAGCGGCCCCAGTAGCGGCGGCAGTCGGTGCAGGCGCCGACCCGCTCGCCGCGGTGCGAGCCGGTCAGCATCGATCCGGTGACGAGCTGGATCGCCGGCAGTCCGGCCGAGGCCGCGCCCATCAGTTGCGCCGGCACCGTCTTGTCGCATCCGCCGATCAGCACCACCGCGTCCATCGGCTGGGCGCGGATCATCTCCTCGGTGTCCATCGACATCAGGTTGCGCATCAGCATGCTGGTCGGCTGCGAAAAACTCTCGTGCACCGAGATGGTCGGGAAGTCCATCGGCAGCCCGCCGGCCAGCATGACACCGCGCTTGACCGCCTCGAGCAGCGCCGCCATGTTGCCGTGGCAGG
>JANOPR010000594.1:0-4067 GCA_031421955.1 Burkholderiales bacterium | reverse complement strand
AATGTTGAATCGCCTGCAGTTTGCCGCCTTCATCGACGGCAGCGACAAGGGCAACACGCGCGCAAAGCCCGAAATCTGGGCCGAGAAAGACAAGTTCACCGCAGCGATCAACAAGAGCCAGGAAGACGTCGGCAAGCTGGTTGCCGCGGGCAAGACGGGCAGCCTCGACCAGATCAAGGCGGCCGCAGGAACGGTGGGCCAGAGCTGCAAGGCCTGCCACGACGCCTACCAGAAGCCCCAATAGGGCTGCCGAGTCGCGCAGGATCGGGCCCGCTATTGCGGGCCTTTTCCATTGCGTGATTCAGTCGGCGAAGCCAAGCACGACCCTGCGGGTCATGGCTGACTTCTTTTCAATCTTGGTCACCACCACCGCACCGATCTCGGCCGTGTTGGCCACATGCGTGCCGCCGCAGGGCTGCAGGTCAACACCCTCGATCTCGAGCACGCGCACGCGCCCAAGCCCTCGCGGCGGCTGCACGCTCATGCTGCGCACCAGGCCGGGGTTGGCGTCGAGTTCGGCTTCTCTGATCCAGCGGTGCCGCACCGCATGGGCCTCGGCCACGAGCCGCGCGATGCCTGCGGTCAAGGCCTCCTTGTCGAGCGGCTCGGTCATGTGGAAGTCAAGCCGCGCATAGTCGGCCGTGATCGAGCAGCCATCCACCGGGTGCGGCACCAGGGCGCACAGCAGGTGCGTGCTGGTGTGAAAGCGCATGTGGCGCTGTCGGCGCTGCCAGTCGATCAGCGCCGTGACTGTCATGCCCGGCTGCAGCGCAGGCGGGTCCGCGCCCGGCGCCAGCAGGTGCAGCACCGCGCCCGGATGCTCCTTGCTCTTGCGCGCATCGACGACCTCGACGCGATGGCCGTCGGCCCATTGCAGCGCGCCCCGGTCGCCGGCCTGGCCGCCCCCCAGCGGGTAGAACACGGTGCGGTCGAGGATCACGCCGCCTTCGGCGAGTGCGAGCACGGTGGCGCTGCACTCGCGCAGGGTCGAATCCTCACGGAACAGTTCGTCGGTCATGTCGATGTGATGTGGATGGTGCCACGCGGCGTGTCGAGTGTGGCCGTGAGCGCCGAGCCTGCGCCTGCGGCGAGCTCGACGCCGCGCAGCTGCAGCACGCGAGCCGCGATTGCAGGCAATCCCCGCAGCGCCAGTCCGCGCAGCGCCACGCCGGAGTCGGGCATCGTCTCGGTCGGGTGCCGCGGACCCCATTCGATCAGCGTCGGCAAAGCGCCTGCGCCAAGCAGACAGCCGTCGTCGCGCACCGCAATGCGCCAGGCCAGCCGGCCTTGCGGCGTGTCGCGCGATGCGGCGATGGCCGGGCCCGTTTCCAGACTCATGGCGCGCAGGGCCTCGCACTGGGCGTCGAGCGCCGCCGTGCGGGCGACGAAGTGCACCAGCCGCGGGCCGTCGACAAGGCGCAGCGTGTCCAGGCCGAACCAGCGCGCCCGCGCGGGCGGCGGCGCGGCGGGGTCGATGGCGATGATCTCGAAATAGGCGCGCGGGAACGCCGCGCAGGCGATGCTGAACAGGCGGTTGTGCGTGCCCATCAGGGGATGCCGGCCACCCGGCCCGGGCACGATGCCCAGCGTGGCCTCGCACCAGCGTGCGCCCTCCTCGAGCGTGGCGGCAGCCACCACCAGATGGTCGACTTCGCAGTAGGCGCTCATAGCCGCACGGTGCCCTCGATGCAGCCGCTGACATGGCCGCCAATCCAGACATCCGCGCCATCGTGCTCGACGAACACCCGTCCGGCACGGCCGAGCGCAGCCCCCTGGGCGGCGACGTAGCGCAAGGGTGCCAGCCCGGCACCGATGAGCCATTGCGCCAAGCCGGCATTGAGGCTGCCCGTGACCGGGTCTTCGGCCACCGCGTCACTCGGGATGAACGCGCGGACCTCGAATTGGGCCTGACTGCCAAGTGCGTGCGCGCCGACCACACCCAGCTTGAGGTCCCCCACGGCGCGCATGTCGGGCACGAGCGCCAGCACCTGCGCCGCCGAGCGCAGCATCACCGCGCACCAGCCCGGGCCGTTGTCGACCCATTGGTGATGCAGAACGTCGGCCGCCTCGATGCCCAGCGCGGCCACGATCTGCGCCAGCGTGGCCGCGTCGAGCGCCCCGCTGCGCCGCAAGGGCGGCGCGGCAAAGGCCAGCCGTTCACTCCCCCGTCGCACCCGCACCAGCCCGACCCCACATTGCTGCACGACCACGCCGGCGTCACGCGGCACGCCCCCGGCATCGAGCCAGGCCTGGCAGCTGCCCAGCGTCGGGTGGCCGGCGAAGGGCAGCTCGTGGCGTGGCGTGAAGATGCGCACCCGGTAGTCGGCTGAGGGCTCGGTGGGCGCGAGCAGGAAGGCGGTTTCCGACAGGTTGGTCCAGCGCGCGAAGGCGGCCATGCGCGCGTCGCTCAGGCCGTCGGCCCCATGGACCACCGCCAGCGCATTGCCCAGCAAGGCGCGGTCGGTGAAGACATCGAGCTGCGTGAAACGGCGCGTGCGGCTCATCAGGCTCGCTCCGTACTGCGCACCGCGGCCGATTCGCCTTTCGGGCGGCCGGGCCGTCTCATGCGGCCGCCTTGGCGCTGCGCGGCGATGGCGCAGCGTGCGCCTGGCGCAGCACGCCGGCCAGCGCCGCGATGCCCGCTTCGATCTCCTCCGCGGCGACGGTGGCGAAACTCAGCCGCAACGTGTTGCGCTGCGGCGCCGCGGCAAAGAACGGCTCCCCGGGCACGAAAGCCATGCCGGCTTCGACCGCCTGCGGCAACAGCGCCATCGCGTCAAGCCCCGCCGGCAGCTCCAACCAGAAGAACATGCCGCCGACCGGGCGCTGCCATTGCGCCAGCCCCGCCAGGTGACGCTGCAACGCAAGCTCCATCGCGTCGCGCTGCAGTCTGTAGCGTGCGCGGATGGTCGGCACATGCGTCTCGAGCAAGCCACTGCGGAGCACCTCGTGGACCACGCGCTGGTTGAAGATCGAGGTGTGCAGGTCGGCCGCCTGCTTGGCCTGCAGCAATTTGGGATACAGCGCCGGCGGCGCGACCACATAGCCCAGTCGCAGCCCCGGCGACAGCACCTTGGAGAAGGATCCGAGGTAGATCACACCTTCGGGCCAGCGCGCGGCCAGCGGCGGCGGCGGCGGGGCGTCGTACCAGAGGTCGCCGTACGGGTTGTCTTCGAGCAAGGGCAGCCCGGCAGCGCGCGCGGCCGCCACCAGCGCGACCCTTCGCGCCTCGGTGTAGACATGGCCGGTCGGGTTCTGGAAATTCGGCAGGAGGTAGGCGAAGCGGGCGCCCGGCGCCGCTGCGCTCAACGCCGCAGGCAACGGGCCTTCGTGATCGGACGCCAGCGAGTCGACCTGCGGCTCGTAAGGCGCGAAGGCCTGCAGCGCGCCCAGGTAGGTCGGCGTCTCGACCAGCACGCGCGAGCCGGCGTCGACCAGCACCTTGGCGGCCAGGTCCAGGCCCTGCTGCGAGCCGTTCGTGATCAGCACCTGCTGAGCGTCCACGCGCATGCCATGCTGCTGCGCCAGGTGCGCGGCCACCCACTCGCGCAGTGGCGCGAAGCCCTCGCTGGCAGCGTATTGCAGCGCTTCGCGCGGCGCTTCGCGCAGCACCTTTTCGGTGGCCTCGCGCACGGCTTGGACGGGGAAGGTGTCGGCCGACGGCAGGCCGCCGGCCAGCGAAACGATGTCGGGCCGCTCGGCGACCTTGAGGATCTCGCGAATGATCGACGGGTTCATGCGCGCGGCGCGGCGCGCCAGCGTGAAGGGGTGGCAGGCAGGGTTCATCGCGATGGGTCTCGGTGAAGGGCGCCAGGATTCTCGACGGGCATGCACTTGCCCAGGAAGACGACGCCCACCACGAGCAAGGCAAACAACAGCGTGGTCGCGTCGAGCCGCTCGCCGAGCACGGGCACGGCAAACAGCAGCGCCAGGAAGGGCTGCAACAACTGCACCTGGCTGACCCGCAGCACGCCGCCCAGCGCCAGGCCCCGGTACCAGGCGAAGAAGCCGAGCCACATCGAGAACAGGGTGACGTAGGCGAAACCGACCCAGGCCCCGGGCCGCAC
>JANOPR010000593.1:0-1538 GCA_031421955.1 Burkholderiales bacterium | reverse complement strand
CCAGGCCGCGCCCGCGCGCGTGATCTTCGGCCCCGGCACGCTGGCGCGCCTGCCCGAGGAGGCCGAGCGCCTGGGCGCGCGCCGCGTGCTGGTGCTGTCCACGCCGGGGCAGCGCGCCCTGGCCGAGCGCGTGGCCGCGCTGCTCGGCGCGCGCGCCGCGGGCCTCTTCAGCCGCGCGGCGATGCATGTGCCGGTGGAGACGGCGCGCGAGGCGCGCGAAGTGGCGCGCACCCTCGACGCCGATTGCGCGGTGGCCATCGGCGGCGGCTCGACCACCGGGCTGGGCAAGGCCATCGCGCTGGAAACGGGTTTGCCGATCATCGCCGTGCCCACCACCTACGCCGGCAGCGAGATGACGCCGATCTACGGCCTGACCGAAGGCGGCGCCAAGAAGACCGGGCGCGACGCGCGCGTGCTGCCGCGGTGCGTGATCTACGACCCCGAGCTGACGCTGGGCCTGCCCTGGGCCGTGACCGTGACCAGCGCGTTCAACGCGATCGCGCATGCGGCCGAAGGCCTGTACGCGCCCGACGGCAACCCGGTGGTCGCGCTGATGGCCGAGGAAGGCATCCGCGCCTGCGCCGCGGCGCTGCCGCGGCTGCAGGCCGACCCGCGCAGCCTGGAGGCCCGCAGCGACGCCCTCTCCGGCGCGTGGCTCTGCGGCAGCGTGCTGGGCGCCATCACGATGGGCCTGCACCACAAGCTGTGTCACATGCTGGGCGGCAGCTTCAACTTGCCGCATGCCGAGGTGCACACCGTGGTGCTGCCGCATGCGCTGGCCTACAACGCCAGCGCGGCGCCCGACGCAATGGCCCGCATCGCGCGCGCCCTGGGCGTGCCGGAGGCGGGCCAACCACCCGCCGCACATGCCGTGCAGGCCCTGGCGCGCCGGCATGGGGCACCGCTGTCGTTGGCCGCGATCGGCATGCCCGCCAACGGCCTGGAGCGGGCCGCCGACCTCGCTGTGACCAACCAGTACCCCAACCCGCGTCCGCTCGAACGCGCGGCGCTGCGCGGCCTGCTGCAACGCGCGTTCGATGGCGCGCCGCCTTCGGCCTGACGGCGCGCTTCCGGGCCCGACTCGACGACACCCCATGATCGACAAGATCGTCACCACCCCCGCCGCCGCACTGGCCGGCGTGCCCGACGGCGCCACCGTGATGATCGGCGGCTTCGGCACCGCCGGCCTGCCGAACGAATTGACCGAAGCGCTCATCGAGCAGGGCGCGAAAGACCTCACCATCGTCAACAACAACGCCGGCAACGGCGACAGGGGCCTGGCGGCGCTGCTCGCCACCGGGCGCGTGCGCAAGGTCATCTGCAGCTTTCCGCGCCAGGTGGACAGCTGGCATTTCGACCGCCTGTACCGCGCCGGCAAGCTCGAGCTGGAACTGGTGCCGCAAGGCAACCTCGCCGAGCGCATCCGCGCCGCCGGGGCGGGCATCGGCGGCTTCTTCACGGCCACCGGCTACGGCACCGAACTTGCCAAGGGCAAGGAGACGCGCCTCATCGACAGGCGCTGGATGGTGCTGGAGAGC
>JANOPR010000592.1:0-2340 GCA_031421955.1 Burkholderiales bacterium | reverse complement strand
CCGAGCCGGTCATCTATTGAGGAACCAGGCCATGAACCCGCTGCGTCAACTGTTGAAATCCGCCGGCTCGCACGCGCCCCTGGGCACCTGGATCATGTCGGCCAGCCCGCTCGTCACCGAGGCCATGGGCCACGCCGGTTTCCAGTGGGGCGTGATCGACATGGAGCACACGCCGCTGGACATGATGGAGCTGATCCACCTGCTGCAGGCCGTGGGCAATACCAAGATGGTGCCGATCGTGCGCGTGCCGTGGAACGACAGCGTGGTCATCAAGCGCGTGCTCGATGCCGGCGCGCAGACGCTGCTGATTCCGTTCGTGCAGAACGCCGATGAAGCCCGGCGCGCGGTGGCCGCTACTCGCTACCCGCCCGAGGGCAACCGGGGCCTGGCGGGGATGAGCCGGGGCTACAGGTTCGGCACCGTGCCCGACTACGCGAAGACGGCCAACAAGACCGTCGGTGCGGTGCTGCAACTGGAAACGCCCGCGGCGATTGCGCAGCTCGAAGCGATTGCTGCCGTGCCCGGTGTCGACTCGCTCTTCCTCGGCCCGGGCGACTTGTCGGCGGCGCTCGGCCACGCGGGCAACGCCGCGCACCCTGACGTGATGAAGGCGATGGCCGACGCCGCACGCCGCTGCAAGGCGGTGGGCATGCCGGCGGGCACGGTCGGCGGCACGCCTGAAATGGTGGTGCAGTACCGCGCGATGGGCTTCGACTACGTGGCCATCGGCAGCGATCTGGGCCTGTTGATGCGCGGCGCGCAGGCCGCGGTGAAGGCGCTGACCACGCCCGATGGCGAGACCCATGTGCACACGCTGTCGGGCGGCACGCAGACGCCGCCACAGTCGGGCAGTTATTGATGGCCGCTGTCGACCTCGATGGCGTCGTCAAGAGCTACGACGGCAAGACCAACGTCATCCACGGCATCGACCTGCATGTCGAGCATGGCGAGTTCGTGGTCTTTGTCGGCCCATCGGGCTGCGGCAAGAGCACGCTGCTGCGCATGGTCGCCGGGCTGGAGACGATCACGGGCGGCGAGATCCGCATCGACGGCAAGGTGGTCAACGACCTGCCGCCCCGCGCGCGTGACATCGCCATGGTGTTCCAGGACTACGCGCTGTACCCGCACAAGAACCTGTACGACAACATGGCCTTCGGCTTGCGCCTGCGCAAGACGCCCGAAGACGAGATCAAGCAGCGCGTGATGGATGCGGCCCGGCTGCTCAAGATCGACCAAATGCTTGAGCGCCGCCCGGCGGCACTGTCGGGCGGGCAGCGCCAGCGTGTGGCGATCGGCCGTGCCATCGTGCGCCAGCCCAAGGTGTTCCTGTTCGATGAGCCGCTGTCCAACCTGGACGCGCAGCTGCGTCACGAGATGCGCAGCGAGATCAAGCGCCTGCACCAGCGCCTGGGCGCGACCATCATCTACGTCACCCACGACCAGGTCGAGGCGATGACGATGGCCGACCGGATTGCCGTGTTGTCGGCTGGCAGGACGATGCAGTACGACACGCCCGACAAAATCTACAACCGCCCGGCAGCGGTGTTTGTGGCCGGCTTCACCGGCGCGCCGCCGATGAATCTGGCCGACTGCACGTTGGCCGACGGACGCGCCGACCTCGGCGGCATGCGAATCACGCTGCCGCCCGAGTTGGCGGGCCGTGCCAACGGCACCGCCAGGCTCAAGTTCGGCGTGCGGCCCGAAAACATCACGCTGGCGCGGCAGGGTGCGGGCGATCTGGAAGTGGCGGCCGAAGTCTCGCTGCTCGAGCCCCTGGGCGCCGAGACGCTGGTGCTGCTCAAGATCGGCGACGTCGAAATGACCGCGCGCTGCAGCGCGGCCTTCCGCGATCCGCCAGGCACCAAGCTGGCCGTGCACATCAACCCACGCCACCTGCATCTGTTCGATGCCGACAGCGGGGCGGCCCTTTGAATCCCGACGATTCACCCCCGGAGGCAACCGCCTCGTCGATCCATAGCAAGGAGACCTTGATCATGATGCGTCGTACCTCTCTCACTGCCCTGATGAGCGCCGTGGCGCTGGTGGCTGGCCTGGGCGCCAGCGCCGCGGCCTACGCGCAGCAAACCACCGTGCGCGTCTTTTCGGGTGGTGCCAACCAACGCCCGGACCTGATGCGCAAGTTGTTCGACAAGTACCAGGCCGCCAACCCCAACATCAAGATCGACATCGAGACCGGCGGGGCCACATCGGAGTTGCAGCGCCAGTACCTGAGCACGGTGCTCAACGCCAAGGACTCGGCCATCGACATCTACCTGATCGACATCGTCAACCCGGCGCAGTACTACGGGGCGGGCTGGCTTGAGCCGCTCGACGCCTACA
>JANOPR010000591.1:0-2730 GCA_031421955.1 Burkholderiales bacterium | reverse complement strand
GACGGGCGATGGCAAGGAGGATCCGAACGAGTTCCAAAAGGTCTCCGAGCGCTTCTGGGAAGATCTCTGCCCCGTGGGGATTCTCGAGGAGGTTCTGGTGGAGCAGGCCTTCACGGCTTACTGGCGACTGCGACGGGTCCGCCGCGCCGAATTTGATATCGGAGGGCCGAAGCAACGACCGGTCCTGCTGCACATGCCGGCGCCAGTCGAGATTGAAGAATCCGAACGCGACTGACACGAAGTACTCCAGCGACACCGAGCGCCCGGTGGCGATCACGAGGTCGGCCGGGTCGTCCTGCTGCAGCATGCGCCACATCGCGTCGACGTACTCGGGCGCCCAGCCCCAGTCGCGGTGGATGTCCAGGTTGCCCAGGCTCAGCTTTTCGTCGGCGCCGGCAGCAATGCGGCAGGCCGCGCGGACGATCTTTTGGGTCACGAAGCGCTCGGGGCGCAGCGGCGACTCGTGGTTGAAGAGGATGCCGCTGCAGGCGTGCATGCGGTAGGCCTCGCGGTAGTTGGCCACGAGGTTGTGGGCGCAGGCCTTGGCCACGGCGTAGGGGCTGCGCGGGCGAAAGGCGGTGGCCTCGGTGGCATGCGCCGTGCCGGTGTCGCCGAAGCATTCGCTCGACCCGGCGTTGTAGAAGCGCACCGGCCGCTCGACGAAGCGAATGGCCTCAAGCAGGTTCAGCGTGCCCAGCGCGATGCTCTCGTTGGCCTCGACGGGCTGCTCGAAGGACAGCCCGACCGAACTCTGCCCGGCCAGGTTGTAGACCTCGTCAGGGGCGCACTTCGTGATCGTCTGCAGCACGCTGCGGAAGTCGTTCGGCGCCATCGACATCACGCGCACCTGCAGCCTGATGCCCAGGGCCTCCAGGCCCGCCAGGTTGGCCCCCGTGGCGTCGCGCGAGGTGCCGGTGACTTCGTAGCCCTTGTCGAGCAGCAGGCGCGCCAGGTAGGCGCCGTCCTGCCCGGTCACGCCGCAGATCAGCGCGCGGCGCTTGGGCGGTGAGTGGGGGTCTTGGGTCGTCGTCATGGGTGCGGCATCGGGCACTGTGGTGCGTGATTGTGGCTTGGCCTGGCAGCTTCATCGAGCCCGGGCCGGTGTACGCTCCCGCCCGTGGTCAGCCTGCTCATTGCCTTCATGGTGTCGCTCTGCGTCAGCGGCCTGATCATCCGCCTATCGCGCACGCGCGCACTGGCCTGGGCCGACGATCGCGAGTTGGGTGTGCAGAAGTTTCACGCGGGCGCGGTGCCGCGGGTTGGTGGCCTGGCCATCGCGCTGGGGTTGGCGGCGCTGGCGGCATGGGTGGCGTTTTCGCGGTCGGGGCCGGCCGCGGAATTCACCTTGGTGCTGCTGTGCGGCGCGCCCGCACTGGTGGCCGGCCTGCTCGAAGACGTCACCAAACAGGTCGGCATCAAGACCCGCCTGCTGGCCACCGCCACCGCCGGCGCGCTGGCCTTCTTCCTGCTCGGCGCGCAGTTGCGCGAGGTCTACCTGCCGGGGCTGGACTGGCTGATGGCGTTCACGCTGTTCAGCCTGCTGTTCACGATGCTGGCCGTGGCCGGCGTGGCCAACGCGGTCAACATCATCGACGGCTACAACGGCCTGGCCTCGGTCGTCGCCATCATTTCTCTGCTGTCGCTGGCCTATGTCGGCTGGCAGGTGGGCGACAACCTGGTGGTCTCGGTCGCGCTGGGCGGGGTCGGGGCGCTGCTCGGTTTCTTTGTGTGGAACTGGCCGCGCGGGCTGATCTTCCTGGGTGACGGCGGGGCCTACTTCGTCGGCTACCTGATCGCCGTGTTGTCCTTCCTGCTCGTGGCCCGCCACCGCGGCGTGGTCTCGCCCTGGTACCCGTTCCTCCTGTTCATCTACCCGGTGTTCGAAACCCTGTTCTCGATCTGGCGCAAGCGCGTCGTGCGCGGCGGCAGCCCCGGCATGCCCGACGGGCTGCACTTGCACATGCTGATCTTTCGCCGCCTGGTGCGCTGGGCCGTGGGCCGGCGCGACGCGGCGAGCCTG
Organism: Burkholderiales bacterium; assembly: GCA_031421955.1. GTDB lineage: Bacteria > Pseudomonadota > Gammaproteobacteria > Burkholderiales > Burkholderiaceae_C > CADEEN01. The sequence goes on along the minus strand of JANOPR010000591.1, from coordinate 710 downwards.
ACGCTGCGCAACAGCCTGACCGCGCCCTACCTCTGGTTGTTGTCGAGCCTGGCCGCGCTGCCCGCCACGCTCTTTTGGCGCGAGCCGCTCGTGTTGCAAGCCTTCGTGGCGCTGTTCTGCGTCACCTATGTGTGGCTCTACCTGCGGCTGGTACGCTTTCGCGCGCCGCGCTGGCTGGTCATGCGCTCGCGCCCAGGGGGCCCGCTGTCGCGCTTCAAGGACGGTATGTGACGGTGGCCCTGTTGTGGGCCGCGGCCTTGCTGCCGGGCCTGATCGCCTACAACCTGCCGCCCTCGCCGACCCTGTTCAACCAGGCCGCCGCGATCGGCCTGTGGGGTCTGGTGGTGGCGATATTGGCGCCGCAGTGCCAGCCTAGCGCGCGCGCCGCTGCGGGCCGCAGCGCGGCGCTGCTGGTCGCGCTGGGGCTGGTGGCCGCAGCCGCATTGCTTTCCAGTGCCGTGGGCGGGCTGCCCTGGGCCATTGGCGTCCCGGCCGCGGGATTGCTGCTGATCGCGATGGCGCTGGCCCTGTGCGGCGCCGCGCTGCGGCCCGGGCCCGCGCTGTGGGCTGCTTTCTTCGGAGCCTGGGTCGCGGCAGGCGTGTGCAACAGCCTCGTCGCGGTGGTGCAGGTCTTCTTCCCCGACTTCGCCGACGGCAACTGGATCGCGCTTTCGGGCGCGCCGGGCCGGGCCGTCGGCAACATGCGCCAG
>JANOPR010000590.1:0-2661 GCA_031421955.1 Burkholderiales bacterium | reverse complement strand
TTCCTGTGCGCCGAGAACGACCAGCTCGCCGCTGCGTTCGGCTTGCCCGCCCTTTCCGGCAACGCGTTCGCCGTGATCTGGACCACCACCGCCTGGACGATCCCGGCCAACCAGGCGCTCAACCTCAACCCCGAGCTCGAGTACGCCCTGGTGCATACCGAGAGCGGGCAACTGCTGCTGGCCGCCTCGCTGGTTGAGCAATGCCTACAGCGCTATGGCCTGCAAGGCCATGTCGTTGCCAGGACGAAGGGCGAGAAGCTCGCCGGCATCCGGTTCCGCCATCCGCTGGCCCATGTCGATGCCGGCTACGACCGGCTCTCGCCGGTCTATCTCGCCGACTACGCCACCGCGGAAGACGGCACCGGCATCGTGCACTCGTCGCCGGCTTACGGCGTCGACGACTTCAACTCCCGCACCGCGCACGGCAGGAAGGTCGATGACATCCTGAACCCGGTGCAGGGCCACGGCAGCTACGCGCCCGACTTTCCGCTCTTCGGCGGCCAGAACATCTGGAAGGCGGTGCCCGTCATCATCGACGCGCTGCGCGATGCCCGCAGGCTCTTCGCCACCTCGACGATCACGCACAGCTACCCGCATTGCTGGCGCCACAAGACGCCGGTGATCTACCGCGCCGCGGCGCAATGGTTCGTGCGCATGGATGAGGCGACTGCGGCGACTGCGGGCGTGTTCACCAAAGACAAGGCGCCGAAGACGCTGCGTGCGATGGCGCTCGAAGCCATCGAGGCCACGGCCTTCTTCCCTGAAAACGGCCGTGCCCGCCTGCGCGACATGATTGCCAACCGGCCCGACTGGTGCATCAGCCGCCAGCGCAGTTGGGGCGTGCCGCTGCCCTTCTTCCTGCACAAGGATTCGGGCGAGCTGCACCCGAACACGATGGCCATCCTTGACCAGGCCGCGGCCATCGTCGAGCGCGGCGGCGTCGAAGCCTGGAGCCGCGCCACCGCCGAAGAGAGCCTCGGCGCCAACGATGCCGCGCACTACACCAAGAGCAGCGACATTCTCGAAGTCTGGTTCGATTCGGGTTCGACCTTCTTCCATGTCCTGCGCGGCACGCACGAAGGCCCGAACGGCGACAGCGGCCACCACGCCAGCGGCCCCGAGGCCGACCTCTATCTTGAAGGCCACGACCAGCACCGCGGCTGGTTCCACTCGTCGCTGCTGATCGGCTGCGCGCTCGAAGGCCGCGCGCCGTACCGCGGCCTCTTGACGCATGGCTTCACGGTCGACGGCCAGGGCCGCAAGATGAGCAAGTCGCTGGGCAACGTGATCGAGATCCGCGAGTTCGCCAAGGACCCCGGCGCCGAGGTCGCGCGCCTGTGGTGCGCCTCGACCGATTACGCGGGTGATCCGCCGATCGACAAGAAGATCCTGGCCCGCGTCGTCGACAGCTACCGGCGCATCCGCAACACGCTGCGCTTCCTGCTCGCCAACGTGGCCGACTTCGACGCCGCCAAGGACGCGGTCGCGCCCGCCGAACTGCTGGAGATCGACCGCTGGGCGCTGGCGCGTGCGACCGAGCTGCAGGCCGAGATACTGGCCCACTACGAGCGCTTCGAGTTCCATCCCATCGTCGCCAAGCTGCAGCTGTTCTGCAGCGAAGACCTGGGCGCGTTCTACCTCGACGTACTGAAGGACCGCCTCTACACCACGGCGCCGAAGTCGCTGGCGCGCCGCTCGGCGCAGACCGCGCTGTGGCAGATCACGCACGCAATGCTGCGCTGGATGGCGCCGTTCCTGTCCTTCACCGCCGAAGAGGCCTGGCCGATCCTTGCGCCGGGCAAGAGCGCCTCGATCTTCACCGAGACCTTCTCGACCTTCGCCGCGCCCGACGCGGCGCTGCTCGCCAAGTGGCAGCGCATCCGCGCGATTCGCGACGAGGCCAACCGGGCCATCGAGGCCGTGCGCACGGCTGGCGCGGTAGGCTCATCGCTGCAGGCCGACCTCGCATTGAGCGTCAACGAAGCCGACCATGCCCTGCTGAGCACGCTCGGCGAGGACCTGAAGTTCGTCCTCATCAGCTCGCGGGTCAGCCTGGCGCGCGGCGCTGCACTCTCGATCACGGTCACGCCGTCGACCGCGACCAAGTGCGAGCGCTGCTGGCACTGGCGCAGCGATGTCGGCCAGGACGCCGAGCACCCGGCGATCTGCGGGCGCTGCACCAGCAACCTCTACGGCGCGGGTGAACTCCGCAGCGTCGCCTGATCATGGCTCGATCGTCTTCCGGGGCGCCCAGCCTCGCCCTGTGGCTCGGCCTGGCGCTGGTCGTCATCGTCCTCGACCAGCTCACCAAGACGCTGATCCTGGGTCATTTCCAGTTGGGCGACAGCCTTCATGTCACCTCGTTCTTCAACGTCGTTCGCGTGCACAACACCGGCGCGGCGTTCTCGTTCCTGGCCGGCGCCGGGGGCTGGCAGCGCTGGTTCTTCGTCACCCTGGGCTTCGTGGCCACCGGCTTCATCGTCTGGATGCTGCGCAGCCACCCAGCGCAAAAGCTGTTCTGCCTGGCGGTGACGCTGATCATGGGCGGCGCCCTGGGCAACGTCGTTGACCGCCTGCTGCACGGCTACGTGGTCGACTTCATTCAGGTGCACTGGGGCGGCTGGTATTTCCCCAGCTTCAACCTGGCCGACAGCGCGATCA
>JANOPR010000589.1:0-10924 GCA_031421955.1 Burkholderiales bacterium | reverse complement strand
TGGATGCTGCCCAGCACCGCCGCGCCGCCGCCCTCGAAACGGTAGGTGTGCGCCATCTGGCCGGCCAGGTATTCATCGCCGCGCTGGCAATGGCTCATCAGTGCGCACAGGTTGCTCTGCGTGCCGCTGGGCATGAACAGCGCCGCTTCGAAGCCGAGGTCAGCGGCGATCCGCCGCTGCAAGGCATCGACTGTCGGATCGTCGCCGAGGACGTCGTCGCCAAGTTCAGCCGAGCGCATCGCGTCCCACATGCCCGCAGTTGGTCGCGTGACCGTATCGCTGCGCAGGTCAACAGCTTTCATGCCGGATACACCTCCAGGAAGTTGCGCAGCAGCGCGTGGCCGTGGGCCGACAAGATTGACTCGGGGTGAAACTGCACCCCTTCGATCGGCAGCGTGGTGTGGCGCACGCCCATGATCTCGCCGTCGTCGGTGGTCGAGGTGACCACCAGCTCAACGGGCAGCGACGCGCGCTCGATCGCCAGAGAGTGGTAGCGGATCACGGAAAAGCGTTCGGGCAGCCCGCGGTACACGCCTTGGCCATCTGTAGAAATCTCGCTGGCCTTGCCGTGCATCAACGCCTTCGCCCGCACGACCTCGGCGCCAAGGGCGGCACCGATCGCCTGGTGGCCCAGGCACACGCCCAGGATCGGCAGCTTGCCGGCGAAGTGGCGGATCGCCTCGATGCACACGCCGGCCTCGGCCGGTGTGCAAGGTCCGGGCGACAGGACCAGACGCGCCGGTTTCAGCGCAGCGATGCCGTCGACATCGATCTCGTCGTTGCGAAGCACGCGCACCTCTTCGCCCAGCTCGCCGAAGTACTGCACCAGGTTGAAGGTGAAGCTGTCGTAGTTGTCGATCATCAGCAACATGCGCGCTCAATCCTCATGATTCCATTGGGCGATCGCTGCGGCGGCCGCCTCGTCGCCCGCGCTGAGACCCGTTGTTTGTCGCTGGCCAAGGCTGTGCGACGTGGCGGGTGGGCGCTCTGGCGCGCCCGCGGCGGCGCGACAGATCGGTCAGTGCGGCGATCTGCGCCAACGCCGCCGACAGCGCGCAGCCATGATCATCGGTCCGGTAGACATCGGCTGCATTATCGGCCGACGACTAGGCGCAGGCGCCTTGGGCCACTTGTGATCGACGACCTGGGTCGAGGTCCGGACGCCAAGCTGGCGCCGCGGTCACCGAAGCCCATAGAATTTGCCCATGGCACTCGCGTTCCTTGAGCAAGGTTCTTCATACCGGCCTGTCCCGTCGGCCGGAGCGCGGCCGCCATCACGCGGCAAGTTCGCGTGTCGCGGCATCGCGCTGCTGGCCCTGTCGGCAGTGGCAGGTGCCGCGCTGTGGGTCCAACCCAGCCTGGCCGCAGGCTGGGCCACCTTCGCGGTCGACGACTCGATGAGCCATACCCAAGCGTCCGCCGCGCAACTTCGTTGGCGTGATTCGCTGCCATCGAGGAACGCGGTCGACCTGCTCGACGCCACGATGGATGTGCGCATCGTGCTGAACGTCACCCCGTGGGTCGGCCAGCCGGCGCGCATTTACATGGTGATGCCGGCATTGGTGCAGTCAAGCCTGACCGTTCACTGGACGACCTCCGGGCTGTTGTCGCCTGGACGCCTGACCAGCGGGCAGCGGCAACTCGTGTTCCAGGGCGTGGTGCCCGGCGCGCGCATCGAAGACACAATGCGCGTCGTCGCCGTCGCCGATGCGCGGGATGCGGCCACGCCGCAGCGTGTGAACTTCACCTTCGAGATCGAGGTACCGGGCCGATGAGCAAGTTCGCGTCTCACCTGCGCCTTGCGCAACGACTTTGCGGCGCAAGCCTGGCCGGCCTGGCGCTCTGCGCCCCGGCTCAAGCGCAGTTTGCTGCGGCGGTCACGCCGCCGCGCTTCGAAATCAGCGTCGAGCCCGGGCAGGTCACTCGCCAAGTGATGGAAATCACGCACGCCATCCCCGGCACCGGCACCTACCGCGTCTACACCACTGACTGGCACTTGGACGCCAGCGGCGCGCTCACCTTCTACGACGCGCTGCAACCAGGCAGTTGTCGACCCTGGGTCGCCATCGAGCGCAAGGAGGTCAACGTCGCGCAGGGTGCCCGGGTGCGCTACCGGTTCGAGGTCGCCGCGCCAGCCGACGCCACACCTCGCGAGTGTCGATTCGCGCTGATGATCGAGAGCAAGCCACAGGACGTGCAGGCCAACGCGTCGGCCTCGTTTCCGATGAGCGGGCGCATCGCCGTGATCGTCTATGCCCGCATCGGCGCGGCCAAGGCTGTGCTCGAGGCCGGCGAAACCTCGATTGCCGCGTTCGACGGTCGTGCCACGCCGATGCTGATGGTCCGCAATACCGGCAACGCGACGGGGCGCCTGTCGGGCGTCCTCAAGGGCACCGACGCGACAGGGGCGACGATCGAGTTCACGCCCGAAAGCGTGCCGATCCTGCCCGACACCGCACGCCGGATCGCCTTGCAGGCCTACGAGCCCGGCCCGCGTACCGCGGCGTCGGTGCCACCCCCACTGAAGTGGCCGCTGACCCTGCGCGGTGTGCTTGAGTACGGCCTCGATTCGGCTGGCCGAGTCGAGGTCAATCGCCACATCGCCGAGCGCCCGGCTCAGTGAGCCTCGCGATAGCGACCGGCACGAACGCACGACACGGGCGGCGCGTTGCGTTCGCGGCGCTGTGCGGCCTGTCGTTGGCAAGCCTGGCAGGTGCCGCCGAGCCCGAAAAGCTGCCGCAGGCCGAGCCGGCGCCGGCCTATGTCGACAAGGTGATGGAGGGCGTGCCGGCGCAACTTGATCTCGTCGACGACGGTTCGGCGAGCTACGACCGCAGCGGCATGCCGCGCACGCTGCGCGGCGAGTTGCGCACGCAGTCTTCCTCCGACGAACGGGGCAGTGCATCCGCGCTGTGGGCCAATCTGCGCGGCAGCATCGATACCGCCAACCACGGCGCGTTTTCGTTCGACGCCTCGGGCCAATTGCTCGACCGCCGATCGGGGCAGCGCCGTGGAACGGGCGCGACGTTCTCGCTCTACCAGACGGCGATGCCATTTGGTGGCGGTTGGTATGCGTCGCAGGGCCTGGGCGTGATCCAGACGCTCGGGACGCGGCTGGGCGCACAGCAGGCCTCGTTCTTCGTGCCGACGCGACTGGTGCAGGGCGCTTCGACGCAGTGGCGCAGTGAGGCCCGCGGCATCACGCTGCAGCTCAGTGGCGGCGAGACCGGCTCCTTCGCGTCGATTGGCCACGGGTCGTTTTACGGCTCGGGCAACCGGGTCGCCACGCTGGGCCTCGAACTCGGCGCAGCACGTCTGGGTGGCATCTCGATGCTGCCCACGGGTTGGGCCTACAGCGCCGTGGCCGGCCACGCCACAGGCGCAGAGCCGCAAACCGTCCCAGGATTTGGCATGCGTACAAGCGAACCCGCGGGCAGCGGCCTGTTGCAGAGCCTGCGTTGGGAGTCGCCGGCGGCCTTTGTTCAAGGCAACCTGCTCGCCGGTCGCAATCAAGACAGCGCCGACCCCTTGACTGGCGCCCCCGGCGCCTCGGCGTCGCGCGCGGCGGCCTGGCTTGACGGCGCGCTGAGGTCGGCCGACATCACGCACCGCTGGGGCATGCATCACCTGGCGCAGGGGTTGAGGTGGCAGGGTAGCGCGCTCGGCGGCAACTCGCAGGGCGGCTACTACCGCTGGTCACGCATCGGTCTGCGCACGCAGATCGAAGCACAGCTCTCGAGCACGCAACCGGTCGATGCGGCGGCTGGTGGCGTGACGCAGCATCGGGCCGGCGTCTCGCTGCGGCACCAGATCGATCAGCGCCTGGGCGTGGGCGGCCTGGTTCAGCTCAGTGAGGGCACCTCGAGCGATGTGCAGGTGTCGGCGTTCTCCGAACTTCGCCGGCCGTGGGCTGATCTGCGTCTGCAAGCCGGCATCGAGACGCGTGGCGGCGCCGTCGTCGCGCGCCGCCTGTCGAGCGACCAGGCCTGGGCGCTGCCGCTTGGCCAGCGATTGAGCAGTTCGCTGGCGCTGAACTCGACCAGCGCCAGCCCTGCGGACTCCGGCAATGCCGCGAGCAACCCATACGGCACGACACTCGAGATGGCCGTAGCCGGTGGCGCCGACATCGGCGACAGCGTCTCGCTTGACCTCAATCTTCGTGCCCTGCTGCCGCAATCGGCGCAGCTTGCCCGTGCCTACAACCTCAGTGCCTCGGGCCAATGGCGCCTGACGTCGGCCTGGACGCTGGCGGCCGCGCTGGGCGTGACGCGCTCCTCGGGCGTGGCCAGCACGGGCACGATCAATCCGATCCCCATCCTGCCAGGCAGCACCACCTCGTTCATCTATCCCGGCACGCGGTCGCGCGACCTGTGGTTGACGCTACGCTACGATTTCCAGGCCGGTGCGGCGGTGGTGCCGATCGGCGTGGGCGGGCGCGTCGGTACGGGCGGCGGCAACATCGAGGGCGTGGTCTACCTCGACGACAACCAGAACGGCCGACTCGACGCCCTCGAGGCCCGTGCCGCCAACGTCACGGTCATGCTCGACGGCCGGTTCGCCACGCGCACCGATGCGCAGGGCCGCTTCGAATTCCCGTTCGTGGCATCGGGCCCGCATGCCATCGCGGTGGCCTCCGATACCCTGCCCCTGCCCTGGGTGGCGCCCGCCAGCACGCCAATGCGCGTCGACGTGGTGCCGCGCGGCGTCGTTCGCGTCGAGATCGGGGCCACACGCGATCGCGCCGCGACAACCGAGCCGTAGCGTCCCGGCGCGCGGGCGATCGCGCCTCAAGGCGAGGCGATCGTCACGACGCCGTTGGCGAAGATCGAGCTGCGCGGCAGGGCCGTGTCGACGACGAGGTTGCGCGGCCGCAATTGCAGGCTGCTGCTCGGCGCAGCGCCGCCGTCGACCTCGCTGCGGCTGCTCTGGACAGTCAGCACGCCAGCGTTGCCGCGAACTTGCGCGCCCTGCGCTTGCATCGACAGCGCCAGCGAGGGCAACACCGTGACGCGGAAGTCGAGATGCGCTGATGCGCTGAGCGGGCCGCGGCTGGCCGGCGCGGATCGCACCTGCGAGTCGGCGCGGCAGGTCGATGCCGCGGCCGCGCCGATCAGCAGCACCGCCAGCGCAGCGCGCAGGTCATGGAACACGATGCCCTGAGCCCTGCCGTTGTTCTGCTCGCCCCTGCCGTTCATCGGTCGCTCCTGTGCCTTGCGCTGCACGCGCCGCCGCCGGGTCATCAGGGCGCGAATTGCTTGTGCCTGTCCGTGCACGGCGTGCCGCGGACCGGAGACTGCAATTCCTATCCCCCGACAGCCGGTGCCAGTGGAGCGGCGCCCTGGCAACCCCGGCATGCGCGCGGGCGTGACCTGGTCCATTGGCAGGCGCGTTTTCGTGCCCACCTGCAGGGCTATCGACGCGTTAGCGCACAACTTGAGCGTCGATCCTTCGAAAAGCGGCGCTTATCGGCCGGTTGCCCCCGAACTTGAGGGTCGATCCTCGGAGAAGGCCCCGAAAAACGGCCAGATCACACGGGCTGTTGTGCAACTAGTGCACAGGCCACTTGGCGTTGCCGTTCTCACCGCTGGTTGCCATCGGATAATTTTTTCGTCGCGATCGGTGACCACTGATTGACCAGATCGGCCGACCGTCCATCAACAACAGGAGATCACTGAACATGAACAAGTTTGTCCTTCGCGCCGTCTGCGCCGCCGCCGGCCTTGCCGCCATTGGGATACCGATGGGGGCCCATGCCGAGTCGGTCCTCACCACCGGTGCCGGCGCGTTGACTGCCGCTGCGCGGCTCGACTTCCGCGTCATCATTCCCAAGGTGCTGTTCCTGCAAGTCGGCACCGGGGCGCTGATGGGCAATAGCGGTACCGTTAACTTGATTGACTTCACGGTTCCGGCAGGCGCAGCGGGCAACGGCACTTCAATTGCCGCCACGACGGGTGGCGACGTCAGCCCCGGCGTGGTGACGGCGAGGATCCGGGGCAACAACGGCGCCATCACCTTGGTCACGTCGACCACGGGCGCGCTCAGCAACCTCGCCGGCGATACGCTGGCATTCAGCCAGATCGGCGCAAGTGCTGCCGCCGGTGCGACGGCCAACTTGTTCTCTGCGCCGGCGCTGACGAACGGCAGTACATCCGCGCTCGTGCCGGTCACGGGCGGTACCATCACTGACCGCGATGCACTGTGGACCTTTTCGTACCTGAATGCCGCACTCGTGCCTCCTGGCACCTACGGCGGCACTGCCACCAACGGCCGTGTCACCTATACCGCCAGCATGCTCTGAAGCAAAGCGCCGCCCGGCGCTTTGGCGCTCGGCCGCGGCTGGCTTATTGGTCGTCTCGTCAACCCAGGCTTCGGCCTGGGTCTTGACTTTGACGCCCGGCTCAAAGCAGTTGTTCCTGATGGTCGGCGTGGGTTCGGTGGCGACCAACAATTCGTCGATCAACACCGTGTCGGTCGCGGTACCCGCGACCAGTGTCGGCAGCGGCGCTGCGCAGCCCATGACCAGTGACAGCACGCAGTCGAGCAGCCCCTACGACAACTACGCAGTCTGCAACCCGCCGGCGCAGGTCTATGTCGGAGGCTCGTACCGGCAGCCAAATTCCGGGGCCGGGGCCGGTTCTGCCACCTTGCAGGTGACTACGCCGGCGAGCCTGACCAGCGGCGCCAATTCGATCCCGTTCTCGCAGATCAGCTGGACCAGCACGGCCAACGGCAACGCGGCGGCCGACATCCCGGCCGGCACGTTCAATGGCGCCACGCTGTTGTTGGCCAACTTCGCGCGCAACACCTTCGTCGAGAACTGCTTTACCTACGCCTACGCCAATACGGCGTTCGTGCCCGCCGGCACGTTCACCGGCCGCGCGGTGTTCACGCTGACGGTTCCCTGAGCCGCGCCGCCGGGGACGGCCGGCCCCGGCCGGCCTTGGGGCGCTCAAAAGCCCGCCTCGACCAGCTCGGCGGCCCGCAAGAGCGCCCGCGCCTTCTGCTCCGTCTCGGCCCACTCGCTCTCGGGCACCGAGTCGGCCACGATGCCGGCCGCGGCCTGCACATAAAGGGTCTGGTCCTTGACGATGCCGGTGCGGATGGCGATGGCGACATCCATGTCGCCGGCAAAACTGAGGTAGCCGCAGGCACCGCCATAGATACCGCGCTGGACTGGCTCGAGCTCGTCGATGATTTCCATCGCCCGCACCTTGGGCGCACCGCTGAGCGTGCCGGCCGGGAACGTCGCGCGCAGCACGTCGAGTTGCCCTACCTCGGGCCGCAGCAGGCCCTCGACATTGCTGACGATGTGCATCACATGCGAGTAGCGCTCGATGGTGAAGGCGTCGGTCACGTTCACGCTGCCGACGCGGGCGATGCGGCCGATGTCATTGCGCGCCAGGTCGATCAGCATCAGGTGCTCGGCACGCTCCTTCTCGTCGGCCTGCAGCTCGACTTCGAGGGCGGCGTCTTCCTCGGGCGTGGCGCCACGCGGCCGGGTGCCGGCCAGGGGGCGGATCGTGACCTTGCGCCCGCCGCCCCCCGACTCAGGAAGGCGCTCCTCGCGCACCAGGATCTCCGGCGAGGCGCCGACGATCTGGAACTCGCCCATGTCGTAGAAGTACATGTACGGGCTCGGATTCAGCGAACGCAGCGCCCTGTACAAGCTGAGGGGGCTCGCGGTATAGCGCTTGCGCAGGCGCTGGCCGATCACGACCTGCATGCAGTCGCCGGCGGCGATGTACTCCTTGGCGCGCTCGAAAGCGCGCATCAGATCGGCCTTGGCGAAGTCGCGCTCGACCGGATGCGAGGGGCTGCGCTTCACCGCGGGCACGGTGACGCTGGACTGCAACTTGCCGGCCAACTCCTCCAGGCGCCGCCGGGCCTGGGCGTAGGCCTCGGGCCGTGACGGATCGGCCCACACAATCAGGTACAGGCGGCCCGACAGGTTGTCGATCACCGCCACTTCCTCGGTCAGCAACAACAGCAAGTCGGGCGTACCCAGGCCGCCCGGCTTGAGCGTGTGCGCGAGCCTGGGTTCGATGCAGCGCACCGTGTCGTAGCCGAAGTAGCCGGCCAGGCCGCCGCAAAAGCGTGGCAGCCCCGCCGAGACGGCCGGGTTGAGGCGCTCCTGGAAGCGTTCGATGAACACCAGTGGATTGCCCTCGTGGCGCTCGACGACAGCGCCGTCGGTCACCACCTCCGTAACCAGGCCGGTGGCACGCAGCAGCGTGCGCGCGGGCAGCCCGATGAACGAGTAGCGGCCGAAGCGTTCGCCGCCGACCACGGACTCGAGCAGGAAGCTGTAGGGCTGGCTGCCGACCAGTTTCAGGTACAGCGACAGCGGCGTCTCCAGGGCGGCAAGAGTGTCGCTGACCAGCGGGCTGCGGTTGAAGCCCTGCGCGGCCAGGCTGTTGAACTCGGGTTGCGTGATCACATCACGATCCTACTTGTGCCCCGACGCAGCGCGCCTGCAGGCCGGCACTGAACGCGTCCAAGTCGATCGCATCGATGCGCTCGACCAGGGCGTCGGCGCCGACACGGGCCACCGGCTCGCCATGGTTGTAGCCGTAGCTCACCAGCACCAGCGGGCAGCCGGCGGCGCGGGCCGCGATGGCGTCGTTGGCCGAGTCGCCAATCACCAACGTGCGCTCGGGCAGGCTGCCCAGCGCCGCCGCCGCCCGCAGCAGGGGCAGCGGGTCGGGCTTGCGGCGCTCGAAACTGTCGCCGCCAAAGACCTGTGCGAAGTAGCCGTCCAGGCCCTTGCGCTCGAGCAGCGCCGCGGCGAATTCGTGCGGCTTGTTGCTGACGCAGGCCAGTGGCAGACCGGCAGCGCGCAGGCGCTCAAGACCGGCCCGCGCGCCGGGGTAGACCGGCGCATGCCGGCCGTTGACGGCGCGGTAGTGGCGCTGGTAATGAGCCCAGGCCGCGTCGTACAGCGCAGCGTCGCCGCCGGCGCGCGCCAGCGTCGCGCGAAGCAGGTGTTCCGAGCCCTTGCCGAGCGTGTCGGCAATGAAAGCGCGGTCGACTGGCGACAACGCGAATTCGGCCAGCGTCAGGTTGAGCGCAAGCTCGAAGTCGCCGAGCGTGTCGACCAGCGTGCCGTCGAGGTCGACGATTGCGGCCTCGATGCGGCGCGCCTTCACCGCGCCAGTTCGGCGCGCATCGCGTCGATTTCCGCCTTGTAACTCGGCTTGCCGAAAATCGCGCTGCCGGCGACGAAGGTGTCGGCCCCGGCGTCGGCGATGCGCCGGATGTTGTCGACCTTGACGCCGCCGTCGACCTCGAGGCGGATGTCGCGCCCGCTGGCGTCGATGACTTTGCGCAAGCGCTCGACCTTGCGCAGCGCCGCGTCGATGAAGCTCTGCCCGCCAAAGCCCGGATTGACGCTCATCACCAGCACCAGGTCGACCTTGTCGATGACCCACTCCAGCACGTCGATCGGCGCGGCCGGGTTGAACACCAGGCCCGCCTGCTTGCCCTCGGCCTTGATCAACTGCAGCGTGCGATCCACATGCGCGCTGGCGTCGGGGTGAAAACTCACCAGGTCGGCGCCGGCGCGGCAGAAGGCCTGCGCCAGCGCGTCGACCGGCTGGACCATCAGGTGCACGTCGATCGGCACGCCTGTGTGCTTGCGCAGCGCTTCGCAAACCATCGGGCCGAAGCTCAGGTTGGGCACGTAATGGTTGTCCATCACGTCGAAGTGGATCCAGTCGGCACCCGCGGCAACGACGGCCTTGACCTCGTCGCCCAGGCGGGCGAAATCGGCAGACAGGATCGAAGGAGCGATGCGGTAGGTGGTCATGCCAAGCCTGAGTGATTGCGCTGGATTCTAGAATCGCCCGCTATGGCCCATCCCCAGTTCACCTGCACGGTCGCGGTTGCCTACCTGCCCGAGCAGTCGCAGCCGCAGGCCAGCGTGCACGCCTTTGCCTACACCGTGACGATCGTCAACAGCGGCGACATCACCTCGCAGCTGGTGGCGCGGCACTGGATCGTCACGGACGCCAACGGCCACACCGAGGAAGTCCGCGGCCTGGCCGTGGTCGGCCACCAGCCGTTGCTCAAGCCCGGCGAAAAATTCGAATACACCAGCTGGACCCGCATCGCCACCCCGCAGGGCACCATGCGTGGCGTCTTCTTCTGCATGACCGAAGAGGCCCATCCGTTCAATGTCCCGGTGCCGGAGTTCGTCCTGACCCGCCCCGAGCAGCTGCACTGACGCGGCTGCGCTCAGCGCCCGCCAGTCTCGTCATCGTCGTCCCGCCGCTCGCCGCGACGGCGACCCGAAAACATGGTCCACCAGACGATGAACAACAGGATAGACAGCGCACCCAGCGCTTCGAGCACAAGCAGCCACATCGTCCGAGCTTACTGGCTGGCGCTGCTGATGCTGTTGTGTGGCTGCAGCGATCTGACGCGCCAGACCCCGGCACCGGTCGTTGACCGCGCCGGGGCTGCGGCTCCGCCGCAGCCCGGCCCGCCCTTGACCGCCGACTCGCTGCACCCCGGTGCGCGCTGGCAAGCCGTGGCCTGGGTCGATCTGCCTGGCTGGAGTACCGACCGTACACGCGAGGCCTGGCTGGCGCTGCAGCGCAGTTGCGAACGAATCCCGCCAGCCGTGCAACGCGAAGCACCGGCATGGATCAGCCTGTGTCAGCAAGCCCTGCGCGACCAGCCCGACAGCGACGAGGCGACTCGCGCCTGGCTGGCGCAGCGCATGCAGCCCTACCGCGTGCTACCCATTGACACCGGCGCGCCCGCCGACGGGTTGGCCACGGGCTACTTCGAACCGCTGATCGATGCCAGCCGCACGCTACGCGGCGCCATGCGCGTGCCGCTGCATGCGCCGCCGGCAGACCTGGCGACGCGCAAGCCCTGGTTCACACGCGCCCTGATCGAGTCATTGCCTGCCGCACAGGCC
>JANOPR010000588.1:0-3127 GCA_031421955.1 Burkholderiales bacterium | reverse complement strand
CATCGGCGGCCGCTGCGGCATCGGCGGCGTCGGCCGCCATGCGGCCGCAGCGCGCGGTCGAACGCAACGACGTCTCGCCCGGCGGCGTGCGCATCTCGCTGCCGCCAGGGGCCACCACCGACACCGTGCGCGAGGCCGTCGAGGAGGCCAAGCGCAACATCCAGGAGTCGATCGACGACGCACGTGCCGATGTCGAGAAAGCCCGGCGCGACGCCGAACAGGCCCGCCGCGATGCCGAAGAGGCCAAGCGCGACGCTGAACAGGCGATCGCCGACCTGGGCAAGGAAGCCGGCCGCACCCGCACCCGCATCACACGCACCAGCGCGGGCGAGTTCCTGCCCGAGCTGGCGTTCCTGTGGATCCTGGGCTCGCTGATCATCAAGATCACCTACAAGGGCCAGCTCAAGGCGCAGGCGCAGGCCGCGCAAGCCACCGTGGTGGCCGAGTCCGAGCAGTTGAAGCGCCAGGTGGTCGAGGCGCGCATGGCTGCCATGCAGGCCCAGGTGGAGCCGCATTTCCTGTTCAACACCCTGGCCTCGATCGACCACCTGATCGAGACCGACCCGCCGCGCGCCAGCACCATGCAGAAGAACCTGATCGCGCTGTTGCGGGCCTCGATGCCGACCATGCGCGAGGCCAGCAACGGCGGTCCGCGCGACCTCGGCCGCGAGATGGCCGTGATCCGGCCCTACCTCGAAATCCTCAAGGTGCGCATGGAAGAGCGACTCGTCACGCGCATCGACGTGCCAGACGGACTGCTCTCGGCCGAGTTCCCGTCGATGATGATCCAGAGCCTGGTCGAGAACGCCATCAAGCATGGTCTGGAGCCCAAGCCCGAAGGCGGGGAGCTTGCGATCAAGGCCGAGATCGTCCACGGCAAGCTGTCGGTCACGGTGGCCGACACCGGGCTGGGATTCGGCCGCGCGGCCACTGCCGGCACCGGCGTGGGCCTGGCCAATGTCCGCGAGCGCCTGCAGTTGCTGTACGGCGGCAGGGCCTCGCTGACGATCACGGAGAACCAGCCCGCGGGCACGCGCGTGACGGTGTCGGTGCCGTACACGGCGCACACGGAGCCGGGAGCCGCGGCATGAAAAAGCTGACCATCCTGTTCACCCTGGCCATCGCTGCGATGGTGCTGCTGCTGGCCATGGGCATCGCCGCCTTCCTGCTGTGGGGCCTGCCGCAGGTGGTGGGCACGGTGACGATCAATGGCCTCCCGATCGACCTGCATGGGGCGCATGCCGGCCATTGGGCATTGGCCACCCTGGGCGTGCTGGTGGTGATGCTGGTCCTGGCCGTGGTGTTGCCGCTGGTGGCGGCCATCGGCCTGACGGTGCCGCTCGTGACTGCCGCGTTGGGCCTGCTGGTCGGTGCGGCAGCCATTGCGCTGGTACTGTCGCCGCTGTGGCTACTCGTGTGGTGGCTGGTCAAACGCAGCGCCAGACCGCCGACAATTGGCCGATGAACGCCGTGAACCCCGCCGACGCCGTCCCTGTGCGCTGCGTGATTGCCGACGATGAGCGCCTGATGCGCGAGCAGTTGCGTGCGCGCCTGGCCGAGGTCTGGCCCGAACTGCAGGTCGTTGCCGAAGCCAAGAACGGCAAGGAGGCCGTGGCGCTGGTGGCTGAACACCGGCCCGAGTTGGTATTCCTGGACATCCGCATGCCCGGGCTGACCGGCGTCGAAGCGGCGCGCGAAATCGCGCAGATGGACGTCGGCGACGACGAGCTGCTGCCCGAGATCGTCTTCATCACCGCCTACGACCAGTACGCCGTCGAGGCCTTCGAGCAAGGTGTCGCCGACTATGTCCTGAAGCCCGCCGAGCGCGAACGCCTGGCCGTGACGGTCGAGCGCATCAAGAAACGCCTGGCGCAACGCGACGCCGACGACGGCGGAGGCACCGGTGCGTCGCTGCAACAATTGCTGCATTCGCTGGCCGGCAAGATGAACCCGGCGGGCGGCGCGCCACAGTACCTGCGCTGGATCCAGGCCAGCGTCGGTCAGTCGATCCAGATGATCGCGGTCGACGAGGTGCTGTTCTTCATCAGCGACGAGAAGTACACGCGGGTGCAGACCGCAAGCGTCGAGGCCCTGATCAGAAAGCCGATCAAGGAACTGGTCGACGAGCTCGATCCGCAGCGCTTCTGGCAGATCCACCGCAGCACGCTGATCAACGCCAACGCCATCGCCAGCGTGACGCGCGACTTCCGCGGCCGCCAGATCGTGGCCGTGAAGGGCCACAACCAGAAGCTCGAGGTCAGCCGCAGCTACCTGGGCCTGTTCAAGGGGATGTAGCCGCCGCCGCGACTGCGGCCACTGCGGCACGTGCGGCGGCTTCGCCCCGCTGACGCTTGAGGCGCTCGAGCGGATGCTCCTTGGCCGCGGTGGCCTCATTGAGCTTCATCTCGCCGATGAAGCGGCTGGGCACGCCGGCCACCATGTCGCGACCGCGCTTGCGCCGGCGCAGCGTGCTCACGACCAGCGTGGTTCGGGCGCGGGTGATGCCCACGTACATCAGTCGCCGCTCTTCTTCGAGCCGCTCCGTCGTCATCTCCTCGTCCCCGCTCCTGAAGGGCAGGAGGCCCTCGTTGACGCCGGCGAGCACCACGTGCGGCCACTCCAGGCCCTTGGCAGCGTGCAACGTCGACAGCGTGACCACGTCGCGCTCATCACCACGCTCGGCCAGGCTGATGATCACGCTGATCGTCTGCGCCACCTCGAGCACGCTGAGCTTCTCGCTCGCGAAGGTGCCGCCGACCTCGGTGACCTCGCCGCCACAGCGCCGCGCCATCCAGTCGATGAAGTCGAGCACATTGGTCCAGCGCGCGGTGGCCAGCTTCTCGCTGTCCTCGGCGTCGAACAGATGCTGCTCGTAGCCGATCTCCTTCAGCCAGCCCAGCAGGAAGGCCTTTGCATCTTGGCTGCCTGTCGTGTGGCGCGCCCGGTACTCGAGGTCGTTGAGGTAGCGGCCGAATTCGTGCAGCGAGCCCACGGCCTTGCGGTTCAGTGCGGTGCTGAGTTCCCGCCCCTTGACGCCTGCGGCCTCGTCCCCCGCGGGAAGTCGGCCGCCTGGGGCGGCCCGGCGCTGGCTGCTCTGCCCCCAAGACGCCTGCGGCGTCGGCCCCCC
>JANOPR010000587.1:0-3173 GCA_031421955.1 Burkholderiales bacterium | reverse complement strand
TGATCATCAACCGCGAGTGGGGCCTGGCGAAGAACGAGAACCCGAACCAGGGCAGCTTCATCATCGACGAGCTGACCGAGCTGGTCGAGGAGGCGGTGCTGGCCGAGTTCGAGAAGCTCGCCGAGCGCGGCGGCGTGCTCGGCGCGATGGAGACCGGCTACCAGCGCGGCAAGATCCAGGAAGAGTCGATGCACTACGAGATGCAGAAGCACACCGGCGAGTACCCGATCGTGGGCGTCAATACCTTCCGCAACCCGCACGGCGACCCGGTGCCGGACCACATCGAGCTGGCGCGCTCGACCGACGAGGAAAAGCAGTCGCAGTTGAAGCGGCTGGCGGACTTCCAGGCCCGCCATGCCGCGCAATCGCCGGCCATGCTCAAGCGCCTTCAGCAGGCCGTGATCGACAACGCCAACGTTTTCGAGGTGCTGATGGACGCGGTGCGAGTGTGCTCGCTGGGGCAGATCACGAATGCGCTGTTCGAAGTCGGCGGGCAGTACCGGCGCAGCATGTAGCGCGTGGCCGGCGCGCGAACTCGCCGTAACCGGTCACGTGGAATGGCCCCTGAGCGTGGGCCTCGGATAATGTCGCCATGGCCAGCAAACAGCCTGCCCCGCGCCAGACCGACGCGCTCGCGCTTGCCCGCCGCGCGTGGCGCCTGCTGCACACCGACTCGGCGAGTGCGATTGCGCTGGCCGACAAGGCCCTGGCTGTTGCGCAGACGCGCGGCGACGCGCCCGCCGAAGCCTGGGCCCGCGCCGCGCGTGGCTTTCACCTGCTCTACTTCGCGCGTCCGCGCGACGCCGCGCCGGAACTGCGGGCGGCGGCGCGACTGTTCGAGGTGCAGGGCGACCGCGCCGGCCTGATATTGGCTCGCACCGGCCTGGCGCGCGGCCTGTGGCGCGAGGGCCGCTTTACCGAGTCGCTCGACGCCGTGCTGGCGCTGCGCGACGAGGGCCTGCAGGTGCTGCGCAATGACCAGCGCGGGGTGCTGTTGAACACCATCGCCGGGTGCTACTCGGCGCGCAACGAATCCGACCAGGCCTTCGCCTACATGTACCAGGCCCTGCGCGACGCCCGCCCTGCGCGCGGCCACGGCTTCGACGCGGTGTTGCACTGCAATCTGGCCCACGAGCTGCTGCAGCTCGGCGACTATCACCTGGCGCTCGAGCATGTGGACGCCGGCATCGCGCGCTGCGACGGCATGCGCAATGCGCGCCTGGTCAGCGTGCTGCTGATCAACCGCATCGTCTGCCTGACCGAACTCGACCGCGCGGTCGAGGCCTTGCCGGACGTCGAGCGCGTGCTCGCCATTCCTGCCGACGCCAGCGGCCGCGGCACGCTGTCCACGCACTTCGAGACCCTGGCCATCGCCGCGCTGCACGCCGGTGACGCCGCGCTGGGCCGGTCCCTGGTCGAGCAGGCGCGACAGGTGGTGCGCGAGGACATCCCAGACGAGCACCTGGAAGTCGCGGTCGCCGCAGCGCTGCTGGCGCAGCAGGAGGGGGACCTGACGCGTGCGGTGGCCGAGCTCGACGCCGTGCGCGAACTCGTCGACGGCGGGCCCAAGGGGCTCAGTCTGCGCGTGCTGTGCCGGTGGCACCAGACCCGGTCGCAAGTGCATGAAGCAAGCGGGGATACCGCGGTCGCACTGCAGTCGCTGCGCGCTTGGCAACGCCTTGCCGACGAGCGTGCGCGAGTCGCCTCGCGCGCACGCTACCAGGCGGCGGCCCTGCAGACCGAACTGCTGAGCCTGCGCCAGAAGCTCGATGCGGGCGAGGCCCAGCGGCGTGCCACCGAACGCGCCCATGTGGCGCTGGCGACGATCAACGCCCAGCTCTCGCGCAAGGTCGAGGAAGTGCAGGCCCTGCAGGCGGCGCTGCAGCAGCAGGCCACACGCGATGTGCTGACCGGCCTGTTCAATCGCCGTCACCTCAACGACACGCTGCCGGCGATGTGGGCGGCGTCGCAGCGCGACGGGCGACCGCTGGCCGTGGCCATCATCGACATCGACCACTTCAAGCAGGTCAACGACAACCTCGGTCATCTTGCCGGAGACCGCGTGCTCGCCGCATTCGGCCACTTGCTCACTGCCGCGCTGCGCCGCAGCGATGTGGCCTGCCGCTATGGCGGCGAGGAGTTCTGCGTACTGATGCCGGGCACCGACGCGGTCGCGGCACGGCGCAAGGTGGCGCGCCTGCTGGAGCGCTGGCGCAGCGAGGCGCTGTTGCTGGGCGTCAGCAGCGGTGCGGGCAGCAGTTTCTCGGCCGGTATTGCCGACTCGCAGCAGGCGGCGTCATCGGCGCAGGCGCTGCTGAGGCGGGCCGATGATGAGTTGCTGCGAGCCAAGCGTTCCGGGCGCAACCAGGTCTGCGTCGCCTCGGCGCCGGACCCAGGCGATCGAGAAAGCGGCGCGCTCAGGGCGTGAGGTCCGATTTGCCGACCAGCGTGAAATGCTCGACTGCCGGAGGCTGCGCGAAGAACGGCCCGACGATGGCGCGCCACTGCGGGAACAGCGGCCCCTGGCGGAATCCGACGGTGTGGTCTTCCAGCGTGTCCCAGAAGATCATCAGCAGGTAGCGCTCGGGGCTCTCAATGCTGTGGTTGACCTTCCAGCCGCGAAAGCCCTTAGCCTGCGCGGCCACGGTGCTCACGCCGCGTTCGATGGCTTCCGCGAACGCGGCTTGTTGGCCTGCAGCGATGCGGATGTCGGCAACTTCGAGAATCAAAGTGAGCTCCTGTGGTCACATCTTGCAGCCGCGGCCGGGGTCGGCGAGGGCCTTTACGGCAATGCCCTTGAATTCGTTGTTGTTGCCCACCGCCTCGCGAATGAACATGTCCTGCACCGGATTGTTCGAGGCCGACAACTTGAACTTGCCCCGCGGGCTGTCAATGGTGGCCTTGCTCATTGCCGCGAGCATGGCCGCGCGCTTGCTGAAGTCGCCCTTGACCGCGACCAGGCCAGCGCCCAGCATCTGGGCCGCGTCGTAGCCCTGCATCGCATAGACGTCGGCGTTGGCCTTGTAGGTCACGGCGAAATTCGTCAGCCACGCGGCAGGAGAGGCGACATGGGCGGCAGGTTCAGTTTGAAGGTGAAACGCCTTGCTGGGGTGCTCGCCCTGATCGCCATTGCAGGGTTGCCAGTCGCCGGCCAGGCAGCCTCAGCACAGGAT
>JANOPR010000586.1:0-1956 GCA_031421955.1 Burkholderiales bacterium | reverse complement strand
TTGCGGCTGCGGGGCCCAACGGCGTTCCAGACCAGGTCGAACATCACATGCTCGCGCTCGGGCACGATGAAGGCCGCCGCCCAGAGGATGACCCAGACGTAGAGCATCACTGCGGCCTCGTCGGTCCAGGGCAACGGCCGGTCAAAGCCGAAGCGGGCGACGATCTGGATCATGAAGACGCAGAACAGCGCCGCGAACAGCAGCACGCCGATCGAGTCAGCGCCGCGTTTCAACCATGCACGCATTTATTTTGTGTTGTTGATGCGGTCGAGCAACCCGGCGGGCCAGGTCTTGGCGATGTCGCTCGTTGCATAGGCTGCTTGCACCGTCTTGCGGAAGGCGTCGAGGTCGGGCGTGCTCACGGTCAGGCCCTGGGCCTTGAAGAAGTCGACGATCTGCGCCTCCTCTTTCAGGCGCCCGTCGTTGTTGAAGGCGGCCGCGGCATCGGCCGCTGCCTGCACCTTCTGGCGTTGCGCGGGCGTCATCGCCTTCCAGGCCTTGTCGGAGATGGCGATGAAGATGCCGTCGACCAGGTGATTGGTCATCACGATCTGCTTGGTGACCTCGTAGAACTTGGCCGCGCGCACGCTGGGCAGCGGGTTGTCCTGGCCGTCGATGGTGCCGGTCTTCAGGCCGAGATAGACCTCGCCGAAGGCCAGCGGCGTGGCGGTGGCGCCCAGGGCCTCGCCGAGGAACAGCCACTCCTTGCTGCCCGGCATGCGCAGCTTGACGCCCTTCAGGTCGGCCGGCGTCCTGACGTTGCGCACCTCACGCAGGTTGACCTGGCGCGTGCCGAGGTAGATCGGCGTCAGGATCGTGACTTCCATCTTCTCGGTGGCGAGCTTGAACATCTCCTTGCCGATCGGGCCGGCGAACACCTTCTGCTGGTGAACCGGGTCGCGGATCACGTAGCCGGCCGTGAAGATCGAGAACTCGGGTACCAGCTTGGCGATGTCGAAGGCAGAGATCGAAGACAGCTCGAGGTTGCCGCGCGCCATCGCGGCCGGTTCGGTGCCTTGCTTGAACAGGCTCGCGTTCAGGTTGATCTGGACATCGAACTCGCCGGGCGCGCTCTTGTCGAGCGTGTCCTTGAAGACCGTCCACATCTTGCCGTGCCAGTCGTCGGGCACCGCCGGCGTCGAGATGCGCAGCAGCACCTTGCTCTGCGCCAGGGCCGCGGGGGTGAGGCCGGCGGCCAGGGCCAGGGCGGCGGCGGCAGCGACCAGGCTGCGGCGCAGGAAAGAGGGGGTCATGGGTGTCTCCTTTAGCTTGAGGGGTCAGTCGATCGACGGGTTCAGGCCGTGCATGGCCAGTTCATGCGAGAAAGTCTTGAAGCGGTCGGCGTCCAGGGCCACCAGCGGCGCGCGCACGCGCAGCCAGGCGGCGTCGCCGGTCTGCGCCGCCATGATCGCCTTCAACGCCGGGATCAGGGCATAGCCGCCGAGCCAGGCCAGCAGGCGCTCGACGCGGGCGTGGTCGGCGGCGGTGCGCGTGGCGTCGGGTTCGGTGGCCAGGCGATGGACCACGCGCGGCATGAAATTGGCCAGGCCGCTGACCGCGCCCCGGCTGCCGCGCGCGGCCAGCGCGGGCAGGTCGAGCTCGTTGCCGACATGCACCCCGATCGCCGGCCCATGGGGCGGCATGAAGGCGTCGGCCAGGGCCAGGGAATGCGCACGATCGCACTGGCTGTCCTTGATTGCGACGATATTGCGCGGGTAGCGGCGCAGCATTTCGGCGATCACGCCCTGCGACAGGCTGACCGCCGCCACCTGCGGGATGTGGTACAGCACGACGCGCAGCGGCCGGTCGGCCGTGGCGTCGATCGTTTGCGCCAGGGCATCGACGATGCCGGCGTCGGACACGCCCTTGAAGAAGAAGGGCGGCATCAGCAGGGCGCCCCAGGCACCGATGTCCTGCGCGTGGCGCGTCAGCGTTATCGTGTCGGGCAGCGCGGCA
>JANOPR010000585.1:0-2742 GCA_031421955.1 Burkholderiales bacterium | reverse complement strand
CACCTTCTTCGCCGCCGGCTTGGCGCTCTTGGCCAGCAGCGCATCGAGGTTCTTCATGATCTCCGACTCGATCGTCTTCGAGAAGGCGCCGAGCAGGAAACCGAGCTTGGCTTGCAGGTCGAAGTGATCGGGGGCGACGATCAACTGGCCGTTGACGCCGGAGCGGGTGAAGTGCACGGTGTCACTGGTTTCGCCTTGCGTGACCGTGCATTCCATGTCGAACTTTTTCTCCACCTCTTCGGCCCATTGCCAGGCAATCTTGCGCGCCTTGGGCAGGCCCAGGGCATGCTTGCGGTGGATGTTGATGTCGGCCACGGTGGAGTCTCCTGCTTGATTCAGATCGCGCGCAGTGTCGCTTGGCGTTCAGGCTTGGGCAAGCTGGCCAAGCGTTTGACTTCGGCGTAGAAGCGCGTGAAGTTGCGGCCTTCGCGCTCGAACAGGCGCTCGAAGTTCGGCACCAGTTCGTTGTAGGCGGCGAGCACGCCAAAGCTCGCATTGTTGGCGCGCTCGAACCAAGCGTCGTAGCCGGCGAATCCGGCCCAGCGGCCGGCCCTGAGGCTGGCGTACTCGCTGCGCAATTCGGCCATCAGGGCGGCCTTACCGGCGCGCTTGTCGGCGTCGCTGGCACTGCTGCGGTAGAGCGCGTCGAGGCGCTCGCGGTAGCGGCCGGTCAGGGCGCGAAAGTCGTTGCGGCGGGCGTCGAAGGCAGCGTATTGCGTGCGCGCGGCGTCGCCGGCATGCTGGGCCAGCCAGCGCGCGCCGCCGATGCGCTCGACCGCGGTGGCGAAGGATTCGTTGAACATGGTGTCGTCGGGCGCGTAAGCGATCTGGTGCGCGAGTTCGTGGAACACCAGGCGCGCCAGTTCGCCCTCGGGCCAGTGCACGAAGGTATTGAGCAGCGGGTCGCCACCGAGCCAGTCGAGCTTGCCGAGCGTCGAGTACGCCGGCACGCCGTAGACGGTGGTCTCAAGACCGCGCGCGCGCAAGGTGGCGGCTTCGTCGTTGGCCGCAGCCTGGTCGTAGTAACCGCGGTAGCCGACGCAGCCGACGACCGGGAAGCACCAGGTCTGCAGCGTCAGCGACAGCTCGGGCGCGGCGACCACGTTCCACACCGCGGCGCTGCGACCGAGGTCGGCATAGCCGCGGTAGCTGCGGTTGTCGGGCAACGCCAGGTCGCTGACCGCGAAGTCGCGGATGCGCTGGCTCAGGGCCAGGCGCTCGCGCAGCGCAGCGGGAGTCGCCGCGTCGGCCGTGATCTCTGCCACCGGCCTGGCACGCGCGACCAGCGCCAGGTGGCCGCTCACCGACTGCGCGTAATACCCCAGGCTCGAACACCCCGTGCTGAGGCAGGCCGTGGCGAGCACGGCCACCAGGATTGCCGCGCTGCCGACGCTCGCCACAAGTACCCAGCGCTTCATCGGGCCGCGCACGAACGCGCCGCCACCCAGCGCACGCCGCGGATCGGGCTTTGCCCGGCCGCTGGCGTGGCCCCCCGGGGGGAGGCGCCGCAGGCGCTTCGGGGGGGGCTCATTCCACCGTTTCGACTTGCACCAGGCAGTCGTAGAACGTGGGTGCGCGGCCGATGTCGGTGAGGCGCTGGTGGGTCAACTCGTTGACGTTGGTGCCATCGAGGCCGAACTTGCGCCACCAGATGCCCAGGCCGTTGACGACACCGGGCCGCGCGCGCGCGCTGACCTCGACCTTGCAACGGTACTCGCCGCGGTCGTTGAAGACACGCACGGTCTGGCCGCTGCGGATGCCGCGCGGCAGCGCATCGGCGGCGTGGATCTCGAGCAGCGGCTCGCCCTCGACACTGCGCAGGCTCTGCACATTGACGAAGCTGGAATTGAGGAAGTTGCGCGCCGGCGGCGAGATCATCGCCAGCGGGTAGCGCTGGGCCAGCGCGGGGCTGGAGGCCGCGCTCTCGTAATTGGGCACATGGTCGGGCACGCCCAGGCCGGGCGCGTGGACTTGCGCGCGGCCGCTGGGCGTGGGAAAACCGCCGTCGGCAAAGGGCGCGTCTGCGACCGGCACCGACACCCAGCCGCGCTCGCGCAGGGCCTCGAAGGTCGTGCCGAGCCGGTCGTAGTCAAACGCCTGGCGGGCCAGCGTTTCGTCGTCGTCGCTAAAGCAGGGATCGGTGAAGCCCATGCATCTGGCGAGCTCGCGAAAGATCTGCGTGTTCGGCCTGGCCTGCCCGATCGGCGCAATCGCCGGCTCGTTGAACATCACGTCGGTGTGGCCGTAGGTGGTGTGCACGTCGAGGTGCTCGAGCTGCGTCGTGGCCGGCAGCACGTAGTCGGCGTGGTCGGCGGTGTCGGTCATGAAGTGCTCGAGCACGACCGTGAACAGGTCTTCGCGGGCGAAGCCTGCCACCACCTTGCGCGACTCGGGCGCCACCGCCACCGGGTTGCTGTTGTAGACGATCAGCGCCTCGATCCTGGGCCCGAATTGCGCCGACGACTCGCGCAGCAAGTCGTCGCCGATGGTGCTCATGTTGACCGTGCGCGGCGTGCGCCCGGCCAGCAGGTCGGGCCGGCCCAGCGCCGGGTTTCTGTACGGCATGAACCAGCCCGAACTCGACAGCAACAGGCCGCCGGCGCGTTGGCGCCAGGCCCCCGTCAGGCACGGCAGCAGCGCGATCAGGCGCGCGGCACTGCCCCCGCCATGCACCCGCTGCATGCCGTAGTTGAGGCGGATCGCGGCGGGCTCGATGCTGGCCAGGTCGTTGGCCAGGCCGCG
>JANOPR010000584.1:0-3612 GCA_031421955.1 Burkholderiales bacterium | reverse complement strand
GAAGCTGCGTGCCAGCGCGGCCTGCTTCCTGAAGACCTGCCAGCGCTCGGGCGTGCGCGCCACGTTGACGCTGCCGCACTGCTTCCAGCCGGTGGCCAGGCCGGTCTCGGCTTCGAGCTTGCTGTACAGCTCGATGCCGTACTTGCTCATCGCGGTCATGTTGCGGTTGGGGCGCATCTGGCCGACCAGGCCGGCCGCGTGCCAGGTGGTGCCGCAGGTCAGCTTGCCCTGCTCGATCAGCAGCACGTCGGTGATGCCGAGTTGCGTGAGGTGGTAGGCGGTGGAGCAGCCGGCGATACCGCCGCCGACGATGACGACGCGGGCTTGGGTGGGCAGGGGCATGGCGCGTAGCCTAGCGCGGATGGGTCGGCTCGGGCGCCGCGGGGCGGGGCGGGAAACCCCGACTGTCATCAAGCCGTAGCTCGGGGAAGATGGAATCCACCGTCAAAGGAGAGAACCCCATGCACAATTCCATGTTGCAACGCCTGCTTGCGGGTGTTGCGGCCGTCGCCGCCGCGGCACTGGTCGCGACCCCTGCCTTGGCCCAGAAGACCCGGATCACGGTCTATACCGCCCTTGAGAACGACCAGCTCGGGCCCTACAAGCAGGCCTTCGAGGCCGCCACGCCCGATGTCGAGATCGCCTGGGTGCGTGACTCGACCGGCGTCGTCACCGCCCGCTTCCTGGCGGAAAAGGACAACCCGCGCGCCGACGTCATCTGGGGCCTGGGCGCCTCCAGCGTCGCCCTGTTCGAGTCGATGGGCCTCCTGGAAGCCTATGCGCCCAAGGGCCTGGACCAGATCAAGCCGGTGTTTCGCAGCACGAGGAATCCGCCCGGCTGGACCGGCATGGATGCCTGGTTGGCGGTGATGTGCTTCAACACCATCGAGGGCGGCAAAAAGAACCTGCCCAAGCCGGCGGCGTGGGCCGACCTCACCAATCCGGTCTACAAGGACGCGGTCGTGATGCCCAACCCCGCCTCCTCGGGCACCGGCTACCAGGCGGTCTACGCCTGGATCCAGATCATGGGCGAACAGGCCGCATGGGACTTCATGGACAAGCTGCACCAGAACATCGCCGTCTATACCCACTCGGGATCGGCGCCCTGCGTGCAGGCCGCCAAGGGCGAGCGTGTGGTCGGCATCGGCTTTGACATGCGCGGCGCGCGCGAAAAGACCGCCGGCGCCCCGATCGACATCATCCTGGCCAGGGAAGGCGCGCCCTGGGACATGGAGGCCACCGGCATCGTCAAGGGCACCAAGAACCTGGCCGCGGCGCAGAAGCTCGCTGACTTCGCGATCAGCAGGCCCGCCTATGAGATGTACGGCAAGTTCTACGCCATCGTCGGCTACCCCGGCATGAACCCGGCGCCGCCGAACTACCCGCCGAGTGCCGATGCGGCGATGGCCAAGATCGACGTCGCGAAGATGGGCCAGGAACGGGCCAGGATCCTGGCCGAATGGACCAAGCGCTACGACGGCAAGTCGGCGCCGCGGTGAAGCGGGCCCCCTCTCCTGTTTGCGCGAGCAGACAGGGGACCCGGGCCTCGCGCCGACCCCCAGCCCAACCCTCTCCTGAGTCCGGGAGAGGGGGTTCGCCATGACGGCGCCGTACCTTCGTATCGAGCGGCTGGTCAAGCAGTTCGGTGCATTTACCGCGTTGAAGGACATCTCGCTCGAAATCCTGCCGGGCGAATTCGTCTGCTTCCTCGGGCCCTCGGGCTGCGGCAAGACGACGCTGCTGCGCGCCATCGCCGGCCTGGACATCCAGACCTCGGGCCGCATCTTCCAGGCCGGCAAGGAGATCTCGACCCTGCCCGCCTCGCAGCGCGATTTCGGCATCGTGTTCCAGTCGTATGCGCTGTTCCCGAACCTGAGCGTCGCCGCCAATGTGGCCTACGGTCTGGTCAGCCGCGGCATGGCCAAGGTCGAGCGCCAAACCCGCGTCGTCGACCTGCTGCAACTGGTGGGCATGCCCGAGTCGGCGCGCAAGTACCCGGCGCAGCTCTCCGGCGGCCAGCAGCAGCGCGTGGCGTTGGCGCGCGCACTGGCGCTGTCGCCGGGCCTGCTGCTCCTGGACGAGCCGCTGTCGGCCCTGGACGCCCGCGTGCGCGCGCACCTGCGCAGCGAGATCCGGCAGCTGCACCAGCGCCTGAAGGTCACGACGATCATGGTCACGCACGACCAGGAGGAGGCCCTGACGATGGCCGATCGCATCGTGGTCATGAACCAGGGCGTGATCGAGCAAGTGGGTACCCCGACCGAGGTCTACCGTACGCCCCGCAGCGCCTTCGTCGCCGACTTCGTGGGCACCACCAATTTCCTGCCGGCCGTCGTCACCGCGCCCGACCGGGTGCGCTACGCCGGGATCGACCTGGGATGCGAGCTCGACGTGCGGCCCGGCGTCGGCCACGACGTCACGCTGGCCGTGCGGCCGGAAGACATCGCCGTGCGCGGCATCGCCGCCGGCACGCCCAACGCCTTTGCCGTGCGCGTTGCCGACATTGAATTCCTGGGCTCGTTCTGCCGCGTCAAGCTGGCCGTCACTGGCGAGCAATCGCCCATCGTGGCCGATTTTTCGATCAACCTGGTGCGCGACCTGAGCGTGACCGTGGGCAAGGACATGCTGGTTGCGCTGCCGCCCGAGCGTCTGCGCGTGTTTGCGCGGGCGCCGCAGCTGCCGTGACGAGCGCGGCCGCCCCCGCCGCGAAGGACTACCCGGTGGTTCGTCGCCGCCTTGACCGCGACGACATCCTGATGCGCGCGGGCCTCGTGCTGCTGATCGGCTGGATGCTGGTCACGCTCGTGCTGCCCCTGTGGACGCTGCTGTCCAAGAGTTTCCGCAACCAGGACGGCGAATTCGTCGGCCTGGCCAATTACGTGCTGTATTTCTCGACGCCGTCGCTGGTCGACTCGGTCTGGAACAGCCTGACCGTCTCGGTCGCTACGACCGTGATCGTCTTGCCGCTGGCCTTTGTCTATGCCTACGCGCTGCAGCGCAGCTGCATGCGCTGGAAGGGACTCTTCCAGGCCCTGGCGCTGATTCCGATCCTGGCGCCTTCGCTGCTGCCTGCGATCTCGCTGGTCTATCTGTTCGGCAACCAGGGTTTTCTGAAAGACCTGCTCCTGGGCGGCTCGATCTACGGCGCGGGCGGCATCATCGCCTCGCAGGTCTTCTATTGCTTCCCGCACGCGCTGATGATCATGGTGGCCGCACTGTCGATGGCCGACGGCCGGCTCTACGAGGCCGCCGACACCCTGGGTGCGTCCAAGCTGCGCGTCTTCTTCACCGTCACGCTGCCCGGCGCCAAGTACGGCGTGATCAGCGCCGGCTTCGTGATCTTCACACTCGTCATCACCGACTTCGGCATCGCCAAGGTCATCGGCGGGCGCTTCAACGTGCTGGCCACCGACATCTTCAAGCAAGTGATCGGCCAGCAGAACTTCGAGATGGGCGCGGTGGTCGGCTTCGTGCTGCTGATTCCCGCCGTGGTCGCCTTCGCCGCCAACCGCATCACCGAGCGCCGCCAGGTGGCCCTGCTGTCGGCGCGCGCCGTGCCGCTCGAGCCCAAGCCCGAGGCGCGTCGCGACTGGCTGCTGTTCGCCTTCTGCG
>JANOPR010000583.1:0-4221 GCA_031421955.1 Burkholderiales bacterium | reverse complement strand
TTTTACTACTTTTTAAAAAAAAAATTAAAACCCCGCCCCGTTGGTTGTTTGTGGGGCCGCCCTAACCCAAAACAACCCCGGGGGTTTGGGGGGTGCGGGGTTCCGGCCGGGCGCCCCCCCAATCCCGCCTTTACGCATCCTCTTGATTGGAGTCCCGCAATGAACCAACCCACACTCGAAGGCCTGCGCCTGAACGTGCCCGCCCATGTCAAGCATCGGCGGCTGGTCGACTGGGTGGCCGAGATCGCGGCGTTGACCGAGGCCCGCGACGTGGTTTGGTGTGACGGCAGCGTCCAGGAGTACGACCGCCTGTGCCAGCAACTGGTCGACGCCGGCACGATGAAGCGCCTCAATCCGGCGTTGCACCCCAACAGCTACGCGGCCAACAGCGACCCGGGTGACGTGGCGCGGGTCGAGGACCGCACCTTCATCTGCAGCGAGCACGCCGACGACGCCGGCCCCACCAACCACTGGATGGCTCCGGCCGAGATGCGCGCGCTGCTGCAGACCGGCCAAGCCGACGGAACCCCGGCCCTGTTCAAGGGCGCGATGCGTGGCCGCACGCTGTACGTGGTGCCGTTCTCGATGGGCCCGCTGGGCTCGCCGATCGCACACATTGGCGTCGAGCTTTCGGACAGCCCCTATGTGGCGGTGAACATGCGACTGATGACGCGCATGGGCCGCGCGGTGCTCGATGTCCTGGGCAACGACGGTGATTTCGTGCCCTGTGTGCATACGGTCGGCAAGCCCTTGGCCGCGGGCGAGCGCGACGTGAGCTGGCCCTGCAACCCGACCAAGTACATCGTCCACTACCCCGAGACGCAGGAGATCTGGAGCTACGGCTCAGGCTACGGCGGCAACGCGCTGTTGGGCAAGAAGTGCTTTGCGCTGCGCATCGCCTCGACCATGGGGCGACGCCAGGGCTGGCTGGCCGAGCACATGCTGATCCTGGGCGTGACCTCGCCCGAGGGCCGCAAGCACCACGTGGCCGCCGCCTTCCCGAGCGCCTGCGGCAAGACCAACTTCGCGATGCTGATCCCGCCCGCCGGCTTCAACGGCTGGAAGGTCACGACCATCGGCGACGACATCGCCTGGATCAAGCCGGGCAAGGACGGGCGCCTGTACGCGATCAACCCGGAGGCAGGCTACTTCGGCGTTGCGCCGGGCACCAACGACAAGACCAACCCGAACTGCATGGCGTCGTTGCAGCGCGATGTGATCTTCACCAACGTGGCACTCACCGAGGAGGGCGGCGTCTGGTGGGAGGGCCTGACTGCTGTGCCGCCGGCGCGCCTGACCGACTGGCGCGGCCAGCCCTGGACGCCCGAGATCGCCAAGGCGACCGGGGCCAAGGCCGCGCACCCCAATGCGCGCTTCACCGTGGCCGCGACCAACAATCCGGCCCTGGACCCCGAGTGGGACAACCCGGCCGGCGTGCCCATCGACGCCTTCATCTTCGGCGGCCGGCGCTCGACCACGGTGCCGCTGGTCACGGAGGCGCGCGACTGGGTCGAAGGCGTCTACATGGCTGCGACCATGGGCAGCGAGACGACGGCCGCGATGGTCGGCGGCAACGGCGCCGTACGCCGCGATCCGTTCGCGATGCTGCCGTTCTGTGGCTACCACATGAGCGACTATTTTCAGCATTGGATCGACGTCGGCGCGCGGCTGCAGGCGAGCGGCGCGCCGCTGCCGAAGATCTTCTGCGTCAACTGGTTCCGCAAGGGCGCCGACGGCAAATTCATCTGGCCCGGCTACGGCGAAAACATGCGCGTGCTGGCCTGGATGCTCGACCGCGTGGCCGGCCAGGGTGGCGGCCAGGAGCATCTGTTCGGCATCAGCCCGAACTACGACGAACTGCGCTGGGACGGGCTGACTTTCACGCGCGAACAGTTTGCCGGCGTGATCGGGGTCGATCACCAGGCGTGGCGCGACGAGTTGGCGCTGCATGACGAGCTGTTCGAACAACTGGCGCACCACCTGCCGGCGCCGCTCAGGCAGACCAAGGAGCGCATCCAGGCGCGCCTGGCCGGCTGAACCCGCGCCGACGGCGCCGCCTGAGCCGGCCCGACAATCGGCGTATGAAACAGGACCTGACCGACGCCGAGCTCGACGAGCTCGACGCGTTGCTGCAAGCCACGCCGGCGCCCTTGGCGCCGCAGGACATGCTGATGCTCGACGGCTACCTGGTTGGCATGCTGGTGCAGCCGCGCGTGGTGCCGACCGACGAGTGGCTGCCCCCGGTGTTCGACCTCGAAGGGCGGGCGCTGCCGTCCGACTGCGACCCCGCCTGGTTGGCGCGCTGCACCCTGCTGATCGAGCGCCGCCGACAGGCGCTCAACGCCGCCATCAGCGAAGACGGCTGGTTCGACCCCCTGGTCGTGGACACCGATCGCGAGCCGCCGGCGAGCGAATACGAGCCGGTGCAGTCGGCGGTTTCGCGCGCGTTGCTGCCATGGGCCGCCGGTTTTCACTGGGCGCAGGAGTGCTGCCACGACCTCGGTGACGCGCAGGACGATGCCGTGGCCAGCGCATTGGCGCGCATCTACCGTCATCTGCCGGCCGAGACCGACGAAGACCGCGAGGTCGTCGCGGTGCTGGACCGGGACCACCCGCTGGCCACGCTCGATGCGGGCATCGAGGACCTGGTGTTGGCCGCGGTCGATCTCTGGGACCTGACCCACCGCGAGCGCTTCCATGTCGACCCGGTCAAGCGCGACGCGCCCAAGGTCGGCCGCAACGACCCCTGCCCTTGCGGCAGCGGCAAGAAGTACAAGCAGTGCCACGGCAGGACATGAACATCCAGCTGCTCTCCGACCTGCACCTCGAGAGCGAGGACTTCGAGCCCGAACCGCAGGCTGGCGCGGAGCTGTTGGTGCTGGCGGGCGACATCGATTCGACCTGGCGCGCCTACGACCGTTTCGCGGCCTGGCCTGTGCCCGTGCTGGCCGTGGCGGGCAACCACGAGTTCGACGGCCGCGAGCTCAACGACGCCTGGCCGGCGCTGCGCCGGCACTGCGGCAGCTTGGGCATCACGCTGCTTGAGCGCGACAGCGTGATCCTGACCTCGCGTGCCGGGCGCCGCGTGCGCTTCCTGGGCACCGTGCGCTGGTGCGACTTCGACGCCCTGG
The DNA here is from genome assembly GCA_031421955.1 of Burkholderiales bacterium. Lineage (GTDB taxonomy): Bacteria > Pseudomonadota > Gammaproteobacteria > Burkholderiales > Burkholderiaceae_C > CADEEN01. The sequence continues at coordinate 1,090 of JANOPR010000583.1, read as the reverse complement.
GCGCCGCGCAACGACCGCGCGCGCTGCGCGCCGGCGCCTACTTTCAGCGCGTGATGTCGGCCACGCTGGGCGGTGCGCCATTTGGCGCTGAGGCGGTCCGCCGCGAGGGGTTGGCCTGCCAGGCCTGGCTGGCCCATGCGCTGGCTGAGCCGGCACAGGGCCGCTGGGACGCCACCGTGGCGATCACGCATTTCGCGCCCAGCCTGCGCAGTGCCGACCCGCGCTACGGCGCCCTGCCCAGCACGGCAAGCTTTTGCAACGCCGATGATGCCTTGCTGGTCGCGGCCGACCTCTGGCTGTATGGCCATCTGCACTGTCGCCACGACTACACCGTGGACCATGGCCACGCGCGCAGCACGCGCGTCGTCAGCCAGGCGCGCGGGCTCGAAGTCAAGGGGGAGACGGCAGGCTACGAAGCCGCAAAGCTGATCGCGGTTTGATTGACAAAGCGCGGGGCGCACGAGGCGCGACCGGCGCACACTCAGATCACTACGCAAGGAGAGTCACGATGAAGATCCTGGTTGCCGTGGACGGCAGTCGCCACACCAAGCGCATGCTGGCCTACCTGGCCGCACATGAGGAATGGTTCGGCTCACAACACGGCTATACCGTGCTGACCGTGGTGCCGCCGGTGCCTGGTCGAGCCGCGGCCGCGTTGACCGCAGACGTTCTCAAGACCTACTACGAGGCTGAAGGCGAGCGCGTGCTCAAGTCGATTCGCGCGTTTCTAGGCAAGCAGGGCGTGACGGCCGAATTCGTCAAGAAGACCGGCGTCGCCGCGGACACCATTGCGGCGGTGGCCGAGAGTGGCAAGTTTGACCTGCTCGTGATGGGCTCGCACGGCCACGGCGCGGTCGGCAATCTGGTGATGGGCTCGGTGGCCACCAAGGTGATGGCCAAGTGCAGCACACCGGTGCTGCTGATTCGCTGAGTGCAGCACGCGCGCCGGCCATGGCGCGCGCAGGTGCTGGTTCACCAGCCGCCGCCGGGCCGTCCCAAGGCGGCTGACGCCCCAAGGGCCACGAAGGGGTCCCTGCCGGGCCCGGGGGGCAGCGAACGACGTGAGCGTGGGGGCTTCAATGCTCGGGCG
>JANOPR010000582.1:0-1580 GCA_031421955.1 Burkholderiales bacterium | reverse complement strand
GCACCTCGACGACGAAGCAGCCCCACTTGGTTTCGGTGCCCAGGAGCTGAATGAAGTGGCCCTTGCCGCCGGTGCGCTTCCACGGCAACAGCGGCAGGTTCTGCACCTTGCTGATGCCGATGTCGCGGAACACCGGAATGCCCTCGCTCTCCATGAAGGCGTCGTAGGGCGTGGGCTGCTTGCGGAATTCGCCGAAGCCGGCCTTTTTGTGGCCCGAGGGCTCATGCCAGTGGGTCAGATCTTTGTCGTGTGGCATGTCGTCCCCGGGGCCGGATCGTGGCAAAGGTCAGTGTTCCTGCATGAGGAACAATGTTCTTTTATTTGAACCGAGATCGATTTGACCATACACTTTTCACGGCGTCAAAACGATCGCGTCCGAAGGAGCTTTGCCATGCATGCAGGCTGGATCAGGGGGATGGCCTGCGTGGCGCTGGCGGCCGCTGCCGCCGCTGCCGCGCCATGGGCGATGGCGCAGGCGCAGGCCGCGGCGCCGAACCAGGCGCTGTTCATGTACAAGGGCGCCGACCGCGATGCGCGACTGCTCGAGCGCGCCCGGCAGGAGGGCACGGTGTCGGTCTACACCTCGCTGGCGCCGACCGAGGCCAAGCCGCTGGTCGTTGCCTTCGAGTAGAAGTCCGGCGTCAAGTTGCAGATGTGGCGCGGCCTCTCCGACGGCGTGGTGCAGCGCGTGCTGGCCGAGGCGCGCGGCAACCGGCACGCGGTCGACGTGATCGAGACCAACGGGCCGGAGATGGAGTCGCTGGCCCGCGAGCAGATGCTGGCCGAGTTCCACAGCCCGCATCTGGCCGACATTCCGGCGGCGATCCTGCCCAAGCATGGGCAGTGGATACCCGACCGGCTGAATTTCTTCGTCGTGGCCTACAACCCGCGCAAGTTCAAGCCCGAGGACATTCCCAAGACCTACGAAGGTTTTCTCGACCCGAAGTGGAGGGGCCGCATCGCCCTCGAAGCGACCGATGCCGAATGGATGGGCGGCGTGGTCAAGACGTGGGGCGAGGCCCGCGGCATGAACTTCTTCCGCAAGCTCGCCGAGATGAAGCCCGACATGCGCAAGGGCCATGTGCTGCTGGTGCAACTGATCAGCTCTGGCGAGGTCGATGTCGGGCTGACGGCGTACTCCGCCAACGCCGAGTCAGCCAAGAAGCGCGGTGCGCCGGTGGACTGGGCCGCCGTCGAGCCGATGATCGCCAGGCCGCAGGGCATCGGCATCGCGCGCCAGGCGCCGCACCCGCACGCCGCGCTGCTGTTCGCCGACTTCATGCTCTCGCGCGAAGCGCAGGAAATGATGGCCGCGATGGGCCGCACGCCGGTGCACCGCGGCGTCAAGACCGAGACCAGCGCGATGAGCTACGTGATGTCCGACCCGGCCGTGATCCTCGACGAGAACGACAAGTGGCAGGGGCTGTGGGAGAAGCTGTTCCTGAGCAAGTGAAGTCCGGAGCAATTGGAACGCGGGCCCGGCCGCAGACGAGTAGTGCCATCGCGGCCCGCAAGTGTTTGGGGGCGGCCTCAAATCTGAAGTGCAACACCTTGCCACAGGTAAGGTGCCCCGATGCAAC
>JANOPR010000581.1:0-7248 GCA_031421955.1 Burkholderiales bacterium | reverse complement strand
CGATCGATGTCACTGTCGTCAACTGTGCGCACGACCACGGGCACGCGCGGCGCGTGGGAACGCACCACCTCGAGGATCTTCAGTGCCGAGGCTGTGTCGTGGTAGCTCACCACCACCGCGCTGGCCCGCGCCAGCGCGGTGGTGGTGTCGTACCACGACACGCCTTCGGCACTGAAGATCCTGCAGGTGGTGAGTTCGCATGCACCGCAGGTGCCCGTGGTGGTCCGTACGGTCGACGACAGTGACATCGACCGCCTCAAGGCCGCCGGCGCGACCGAAGTCGTGCCCGAGGCGATCGAAGGCTCGTTGATGCTGGCCAGCCACGCGCTGGCACTGGTGGGCGTACCGATGCGCCGCGTGATCCGCATCGCCCGCGACGCTCGGGACGCGCGCTATGGCCTGCTGCGCGGCTACTTCCATGGCGCCGATGACGACACGGTCGAGGAACTGCGGCAGGCGCGACTGCAAAGCATCACCTTGCCGTTGGCCGCCCCTTGCGTGGGCCACTCGTTGGGCGATCAGGCCCTGCACGCCGTCGGCGTCCTGGTCGTGTCAGTGCGCCTTGCAGCAGGCCAGGTGCGGGCCGCGCAAGACGACATGCTGCTCGGAGCCGGCGACACCCTGGTGCTGTCGGGTCTGCCCGAGGCGTTGGCGCTGGCCGAGGCCAAGTTGCTGCACGGCTGAGATGACAGTCCCAAGCTCACTTCGTTCGCGCCCCCCAAGGGGAGCTCAGGCCGCTTGGGAGCGGCCCTGCGCTGGCCTGAGGCGTCGCTGACAATCGGTGCGCCATGCCTGACCTTGCCGATCCCAGCACCCCCGCGGCCTACATCAAGCGCCACATCCGCACCGTGCCCGACTGGCCGGCGCCGGGCGTGCAGTTTCGCGACATCACGCCGCTGCTGTCGAATCCGAAAGTGTTTCGCGTCCTGATCGACGAGTTCGTGCACCGCTACTTCGACACTCGGCCCAATGCCATCGCCGGCCTGGACGCGCGCGGCTTCATCATCGGGTCGGTGCTGGCCTACGAACTCAATGTCGGCTTCGTGCCGATCCGCAAGAAGGGCAAGCTGCCGTTCACGACGATGGCCGAGACCTACGAACTTGAGTATGGGTCGGCCACCGTCGAGATCCATACCGACGCCGTCAATCGCGGCGACCGCGTCGTCCTGATCGACGACCTGATTGCCACCGGCGGCACGATGATGGCCGGCAAGCGCCTGTTGGAGCGTCTCGGCGCGACCGTGATCGAAGGGGCCGCCATCGTCGACCTGCCCGAACTGGGCGGCTCGGCGCGCTTGCGCAAGGCCGGCCTGCCGCTGCACACGCTGATCGACTTCGCCGGGCACTGAGCGCTGGCGCGCCCGCGTGGCGATCAGCTGACCGCCTGGCCTTGCTCGATATTGGCGCGCATGCGCACGCCCATCACCGCGGCGGCCGCGCGCACCAACTCGAGTGCCAGGCCTGGATTGCGTGCGATCAGCTCTTCGAGGCGCGCCCCTTGCAGGGCCCAGACGACACAAGCGCTCATCGCCTCGACGTTGGCCATGCGCGGCTGGTCGCTGAAAAGCGCGGCCTCACCGACAACGGATCCCGCGCGCAGGATCGACAAGCGCGACAGGCCCGGCTTGGCATTGCTGACGTACACCTGCAGCGTGCCCTGCTCGAGCAAATACATCGTGCGGTCATGCTCGGCCTGTTTGACCAGCAGGTCGCCGGCGCGGATCTCATGCCGGGTCAGGAACGTCTGCAGGAGGCGCCACTGTTCGAGCGTGAGGCGCGGCTTGAACGCGTCCGGCGCATTGAGCGAGTGCACAGCGTCGAAGAGGGGCTGGATGTCCATGATCGCGAGGTCCGAGGCGGCAACGGGTGCGCCAAGCGGTGATTTTCGAAACCGGCACCGCGGACCACAATCGTCAGTGCCCGGGGGTCGCCGGCGTCCGGGCCCCGCTCATCGCCCGGCGCTGCCCGTCGATCCGATGGCGACTGCGGGTGCGGCGTGGTGGTCATTTGCCGATGCAGAAACGCCCGAAGATCTCGCCGAGCAAGTCATCGGCGCTGAAGGCCCCGGTGATTTCGCCCAGCGCGTCATGCGCCAGCCGAAGCTCTTCGGCCAACAGGTCCAGCGCCGCGTCGGCGCATGCCGCGAGTGCGCCGGCGCGCTCCAGGTGTTGGGCCGTGCGCTGCAAGGCCATCACGTGACGGGTGCGCGCGATGAACACGCCCTCGGGGCTGGCATGCCAGCCCGCAAGCTCGAGCAGGGCCTGCCGCAGTGCCTGCAAGCCCTCGCCGGTGCGAGCCGACACTCGCAGGCGATCGGGCGGACCGATGCCTGCTGGCGCCACGTCGCTCTTGTTGAAGACATGGAGGACGCGCGACGCGCCGCGCAGGCGCGCGGCGATCGCCGCGTCACCGGCCTCGAAGGCGGGCTCACCCGTGCGCGTCAAGTCATGCAGGAACACCACGGCATCGGCCTGGTCGATCTCGCCCCAACTGCGCGCGATGCCGATGCGCTCGACCTCGTCATCCGACCCGGCGGTGTCGCGCAAGCCCGCGGTATCGACGACATGCACGGGCACGCCGTCGATCTGTATCGTCTGGCCGATCTTGTCGCGCGTCGTGCCGGCGATCGGCGTGACGATCGCCAGTTCCGCCCCGGCCAGCGCATTCAGAAGCGAGCTCTTGCCCACATTGGGCTGGCCAGCCAGCACCACGGTCATGCCTTCCCGAAGCAAGGCGCCTTGGCGCGTGCGGTCAAGCACGCCGGCAAGCGCAACCACGATGCCGGCCAGCCGGCCGCGGGCATCGGCGCGCTCGAGGAAGTCGATTTCCTCCTCAGGAAAGTCGAGCGTGGCTTCGACCAGGGCGCGCAACTCGACAATGCGCGCGGCCAGCGCCTCGATCTCGCGCGAAAACGCGCCGCCGAGCGAGCGCGCTGCCGAACGCGCTGCGGCCTCCGTACCGGCGTCGATCAGGTCGGCCACGGCCTCGGCCTGTGCCAGGTCCACCTTGCCGTTCAGGAACGCGCGCTGAGTGAACTCGCCCGGTTGCGCCAGGCGCAGGTGCGCCAGGCGCGGACGCCTTGTCGCCACATCGATGTCAGCGCCCGCTTCGAGGCAGCGCGCGAGCAGCAACTGCAACACGACCGGTCCACCATGGGCCTGCAGTTCGAGCACGTCTTCCCCGGTATAGGAGTGCGGCGCGGGAAAGTGGATGACCAGCCCATGGTCGATGGCCTCACCGTGCGCGTCGCGCAGCGCCGCGTAATGCGCCACACGCGGCGCGAGGTCGCGTCCAACGAGCGCCTCGATCAACCGATCGAGCCCCTGCCCTGAAACGCGCACGATTCCCACCGCGCCGCGCCCGGGCGCTGTGGCGATGGCGACAATCGGGTCCTGCGGCAACACCAATGAAGAAGGCACCGCGCGATTGTCGCTGCGGTGCCTTCAGGGCAACTGGCGCGGGGGGAGAGAAGTGAAACGCTCCAGACTCGGCGGAGGGCCTTTGAGAGCCACGCCGGGTCAACCCCGCATGGCTGCATCGTCGACGCAATGCCGCATCGACTCAACCCCCCAACCGTGCGAATGCCCCCTATTCGTGTGGTGTTCACGCGGCCGGCATGTGTGGCCCGCCGCGGCTACTTGTTCATGCCCAGTTGCCGATTGATGAACCACTGCTGGGCGATCGACAGGACGTTGTTGGTCAACCAGTAGAGCACCAGGCCCGCCGGGAAGAAGAAGAACATCACGCCGAAGATCAGCGGCATCATCCACATCATGCGCGCCTGCATGGGATCGGGCGGGGTCGGATTCAGCCAGACCTGGAACAGTGACGAGGCGGTCATCAACACCGGCAAGATGAACCAAGGGTCCTTCGCCGACAAGTCGACGATCCAGCCGATCCATGGCGCGTTGCGCATCTCGACCGACGACAGCAAGACCCAGTACAGGGCAATGAAGAAGGGCATCTGCACGAGGATCGGCAAGCACCCGCCGAGCGGGTTGACCTTCTCTTCGCGGTAGATGCGCATCATCTCCTGCTGCATCAGCTGCGGCTTTTCCTTGTAGCGCTCGCGCAGGTCTGCCACGCGTGGGCCAACGGCCTTCATCTTGGCCATTGAGCGGTAGGCGCTGGCATTCAGCCAGTAAAAGGCAATCTTCAGCAGCACCACGAGGGCGACGATCGACCACCCCCAGTTCTGCAGCACGCGGTTCAACTGATCCAGCAACCAGAACAGCGGTTTGGACAGGACAGTGAACCACCCATAGTCCTTGACCAAGTCCAGCCCGGGCGCCAGTGCCGCCAGCTTGTTCTCTTCCTGCGGCCCGGCAAACAGCTGTGCGTCATGGGTCTTCGTCGCACCTGGTGCGATTTCGCCCAGCGGCAAGACCATTGCGACCGAATACAGGTTGTTGGACACCTTGGCCGTGCGGTACTCGCGCGGCGTGCCGGTCGGCACGAGCCAGGCCGAGGCAAAGTAATGCTGGACCATCGCTACCCACCCGTCGTTGGCGCTGACCGCGTGGCTGGTCTTGCCCTTTTCGATGTCCGCGAAGTCGACCTTCTCGAACTTCTTGGCTTCGGTGTAGATCGCCGGGCCAGTGAAAGTGAAGTAGAACGACGACTCGCCGCGCGGCGGATTGCCGTCGCGGGCGAGTTGCAGATAAAGCTGGGTCGGCACCGGCGCGGGGCTGTTGTTCTGCGCCTCGTGGCGAACGCCGATCGTGTAGTCGCCGCGCTTGAACGTGAAGGTCTTGGCCAGCTTCATGCCGGCCGCACCGTCAGACTCAAAGCGCACTTGCAGTTCATTGACCCCATCGGTCAGCGACACCGCGCCAGGCATGTGCTTCATTGCCGTGTAATGGTTCGGCAGCGTGACGCCCGCCAGCGTCGTCACGAGTCCGCTTTGCGCCGCATAGGCGCGCTCGGCACTTTGCTCGAACAACAGCACCGCCCGCTTGCGGTCGTCGGCGTCCGCGTGTCGCAACATCTCAAGGCGCACCAGGTTGGCGCCGCGGCTGTCGAAACTGGCCTTGACCAGGTCGGTCGTGACAACCACCAACTCGCCGACGGCACCCGCCGCAGCCACAGGGACCGCGCCAGACGCTGCCGCGGCCCCGCTGCCGATCGGGGCGGGCACGGCTGTCGCCACAGCCGTCGGCACCCCCGCTTGCGGCGCCGTCGGCACCGGCGGCGCTTGCGCTGGCGGCGCAACGGCAGCGGGTCGCTCCGGCGTCGGCCCGAAAATGGACGGCTGTCCTGAATGCTTGTTCCACGCATCCCACAACAGGACGAGGGACATCGTGAACACCACCCACAGCAGGGTGCGACGGATATCGGTCATGAACGGCTCTTGATCAAAGGGTTCGTTGTTGGTTTGGCCTGCGGCACCGGATCCAGGCCGCCGTCGCACCAAGGATGGCAGCGCACGATGCGCCGCGCGGCAAGGTAGCTGCCCGCCACCGCGCCGCGCCGCTCGAGGGCATCGAGCGCGTAGCGCGAGCATGTCGGCTCAAATCGGCAGGCGCTACCGAGCCAGGGGCTGAGAAAGAAGCGATAGGCACGCACCGGCAGCGCCAGCGCCCGTCGAGGCCACAATCTGAAGGCCGTTCCAGCGCTCATGCGCTAACCGCTTTGTCGAAGACCAGTTCGAGCTCGGCGCGTATGGTGGATTGCAGCCGCGCCGACGCCGCACTGGTGAACAGCCGAGCATCGAAAGGCGCCCGCAAACGGATCAGCCACTGCCCGGATGGCAGCCGGTGCTGGTTTCCGACGGCCTGGGCGCGCATCTGGCGCTTGACCAGGTTTCGCGTGACGGCACGCCGAGCGTAGCGCTTGGGCACGACAAGACCAAGCCACAACGGGCCAGCCGACCCGTTGTTATCCACAGCACGGTCCCTGTTTGGTGCCTGCGCTGTTGATATCTCCGGGTCAACTGCGCGACGCGTCGGCCGGGCGGCCGACGCTGGGCTTGCCGCAACATGGTGCAGCGAAAAATGGGGGCTCTTGGCCATTGCCGGAGTGGTTAGCGCCGCCGCAAAGTCGGCGGTTTTCAGGGTTCGCCATGCAACTTGAGTGGGGCGCCGGCCTTGGGCAGCCCCGCGCGCGTGGCAGGCCATTGGGCTCGGTGCGCAGGGCAAGCGAGCCAGTGGTGTCCGCGCTAGACGGCCAGACGCTTGCGACCCTTGGCGCGGCGTGCGGCGATGATGGCGCGGCCGCCGCGGGTCTTCATGCGCACCAAAAATCCGTGGGTGCGGGCGCGGCGGGTCTTCGAGGCTTGGTACGTTCGTTTCATGGCGGGGCCTGGGCGGTGAGGGGGCGGGAGTCAGGGAAACCCGTGATTACAGCAAAAATGTCATTGCCGGTCAACGACTTGCCTCACAAAGACTGGGTGTCGGCAGGGCTTGACGTCGGGACACGAACTGTGGATAACCGCGTCTGGCCGAACCGCTGTGGTCTACAATCCGGCCGCTCTACAAGAACTTGTCCACAATGAGCGATGACCTCTGGCAGCGCGGCCGCACGCAGTTGGCCGCCGAACTGCCTGAACAACAATTCAACACCTGGATCCGGCCCCTGCCGCCTGCCGAGGTCAGCGGCACCCCCGATGCGGCTGGATCCACGGTTGTGTCGCTGCGCGTGCCCAACCGCTTCAAGCTTGATTGGATTCGCTCGCAGTACGGCGCACGAATCGAAGGGGTGTTGAGTTCACTGGCCGGCAAGCCTGTCAGGCTTGACCTGCAACTTGCGCCGCGCGAGTCGCCGCCGAGCTTGGCGCCACCGGCATCGGTGATCGGGGTGAACGGCAGTGCGGTGAATCACCTGAGCATTGCCGCGGCACGACTGCAGCCCGCAGCGTTGCCGCAGCACCGGCTGAACCCCTCCCTGACCTTCGATACGCTCGTCCCGGGGCGTGCGAACCAGATGGCGCGCACCGCCGCGTTGCATGTGGCTGGCGCGCCGGGTCAGATGTACAACCCGCTGTTCATCTACGGCGGCGTGGGTCTGGGCAAGACGCACCTGATCCACGCGGTAGGCAACGCTTTGCTTGCCGACCGCCCCAACGCGCGCATCCTCTATCTGCACGCCGAGCAGTTCATCAGCGACGTCGTCAAGAACTACCAGCGCAAGACCTTCGATGAGCTGAAAGCCAAGTACCACTCGCTGGACCTGCTGCTGATCGACGATGTGCAATTCTTCGCCGGCAAGGAGCGCACGCAGGAGGAATTCTTCAACGCCTTCGAAGCCCTG
>JANOPR010000580.1:0-3772 GCA_031421955.1 Burkholderiales bacterium | reverse complement strand
GGCGGCTGGGGATCCTGTAGCGGGCGCCGACGACGGCGACCGGCTCGAACACCAGCGCGGCAAGGTGGCGGCGCAGGATCGGTCGGTTGCATTGGCGCGATGCAAGGCCATGATTGCGTTTGCGGCGGACCCTGGCCTGGGTCGCAGGCGCGCCCGTTTTACCCACTGGAGTAAGCACATGCCACTCGTCACCGAAAACGTCCTGGGCAGCATCGGCAACACGCCGCTGGTCGAATTGTGCAAGGTGGTGCCGGCGGGATGCGGGCGGGTGTTCGCCAAACTGGAATGGGCCAATCCGACCGGCAGCATGAAGGACCGGATGGCCGCGGCGGCGGTCCGCAGTGCCGAGGCCGACGGTCGGCTGCAACCGGGCGGCACGGTCGTCGAATACACCGCAGGCACAACGGGCATCTCGTTGGCGCTGGTCTGCGCCGCCAAGGGCTACGGCCTGGAAGTCGTGTTTTCGGACGCCTTCAGCGACGAGAAGCGCCGCACCATGCAGGCCTTCGGCGCCCGCATCACGGACGTGCCGAGTGACAAGCAGCAGATCTCCGAGACCCTGATCAAGGCCATGATCGACAAGGCCGCCGAGATCAGCCGCCGCCCCGGGCATTGGTACTGCGACCAGCTCAACAACCACGATGCGATCCAGGGGTACCTGCCGCTCGGCGAAGAAATCTGGCACCAGACCGGGGGCGAGGTGGCCGCTTTCGTGCACGCCGTCGGCACGGCGCACTCGATCCATGGCGTGACGCAGGCGCTGTGGCGGCACGACCCGAAAGTCCGGGTGGTCGCGGTCGAGCCGGCCGAGTCCGCGGTGCTGTCGGGAGGGCGCTCGGGTGCGCACAAGATCGAGGGCATCGGCATCGGCTTCATGCCGCCGCTGTGGCGCCCGGATCAGGTCAATGAAATCCTGACCGTCGCCACGCAGGAGGCCAAGGAAATGACGCGGCGGCTGGCGCGCGAGGAAGGCATCTTCGGCGGCACCTCGTCGGGCGCCAACGTGGTGGCGGCGATCCGGGTCGCGCGCAACCTGGGTCCGGGCGCCAACGTGGTCACGATCATCTGCGACTCGGGGCTGCGCTACCTGAGTACCGACGTCTATCGCGCGCCGGCTTGACCGTGGTGTCGGCCCGGGCATGATCCACGACCAGCCACGGAGTCTGTCCATGCACGCCACCACCCTCAAGCATTTTGACCAGCCCGACGAGGTGCGGACCTTCCCGCACGGGCGCTTCGAGATCGTCCACCTGCCCGGCGCCAGCCTGGGCCGCGCGACCTACCAGCCGGGGTGGAAATGGTCCGAACACAATTCGCCGCTGGTCGGCACGGCGCTGTGCCATGCGCCTCACACCGGCGTCGTCATGTCGGGTCACGGGGTGGTGCGCTATGAAACCGGCGAGCGGCTGGACCTGCTGCCGGGGCAGGCCTTCCACATCACGTCGACGCCGCACGACAGTTGGGTCGAGGGCGACCAGCCCTATGTCTCGCTGCACCTGCTGAGTCCGCCGCCGGCACTAGCGGCAGACGCCGACCGGTCTCTTTGAGAAGGAGAATTCGAGGAGCCATCGGCTTGTGGCCGACTACCGCCATCCACAATCGCCCGTCCCCGACTCCGAGCCCCCCAGCCGGCCGCATACAGTGCGCGACGCATGTTCGCCCTCACCCGCCACATCATCCGCCGCGCCCGGCAGGAGCGCCTGCCGCAGGCCGCGGGCAGCCTGACGTTCACAAGCCTCCTGTCCATGGTGCCGTTTCTTGCGGTGAGCTTGGCGCTGTTCACGCGCTTTCCGCTGTTCAGCCGCTTCGAGGCCGCGCTCGAAGAGCACCTGTTGAAGAGCCTGCTGCCGGCCGACATCGCGCGCACGGTGCTCGCCACCCTGCACCAGTTCGCCGCCAATGCCAGCAGCCTCACGTGGGCGGGCTCGTTGTTCCTGCTGGCCACGGCGATTGCGATGCTGCTGACGGTGGAGAACGTCTTCAACCAGATCTGGAACGTCAAGCGCAATCGCCCGCTGCTCAAGCGCGTGGGCCTGTACCTGTTGATCCTGGCCCTGGCACCACCGGCCCTCGGGGTGAGCCTGTGGGCAACGTCGTATGTGCTGGGGGTGTCGATGGGTTGGCTCGGGCCGCTGCCGCCGTCGGCCCGCTTCGTGCTGGACCTGGGCCCGTTGCTGCTGGCCTGGGCCGGCGTGAGCTGCCTGTTCTACTTCGTACCCAACACCCCGGTGCGGCGGCGCGATGCGCTCGTGGGCGGCCTGCTCGCCAGCGCGGCGCTCGAACTCGGCAAGCGCGGCTTCGCGGCGTACCTGATGAACGTGCCGACCTACAGGGCCGTGTACGGCGCCTTCGCGGTGTTCCCCATGTTCCTGCTCTGGGTGTACTTCTCATGGCTGGTGACGCTGGCTGCGGCGCTCGTCGCCGCCAACCTGGCCGGGCCCCGCAGGCGCTGAACACGGAGTGACGATGACTGAGCCCAAGCTGATCCTGGACCATGTGTTCGACCACGAGGCCGCGCGGCCCGGGCACGTGTTCCTGACGCAGCCGGTCGGTGGCGGCGAGGTCATCGACTACTCGTGGGGCCGGACGCTGGATGAAGCCCGGCGCATGGCTGCGCACCTGCAGCACCTGGGGCTGCCGCGCGGCGCGCGCATCGCGAGGCTGTCGAAGTACTGCGCCGACTTCATCATTGGCGAGCTGGCGATCTGGATGGCCGGCGGCACCACGGTGGCGATCTTTCCGACCGAGACCGCCGACACCGTGCGCTATGTGCTCGAGCACAGCCAGGCCAGCCTGCTGTTCATCGGCAAGCTCGACATGGGGCCATCGGCCGCCGCCGTGCCGGCAGGCCTGCCCTGCATTGCCCTGCCGCTGGCGCCGCTGGCGGAGCAATTGCCAGGCGCCGAGCGCTGGGGCGACATCATCGCGCGCACCGCGCCGCTGCCCGGCCGGCCGCAGCGCCACGCCGACGACCTGGCGATGCTGCTCTACACCTCGGGCTCGACCGGCGAGCCCAAGGGCGTGATGCACAGCTTCGGCCGCATCACGCGCGCGAGCGACTGCGCCATCGCCGACCCGCAGTTGCGCCTGCCCGAGGGCGTGGCGCGGCGCACGCTGTCGTACCTGCCGCTGGCGCATGTGTATGAACGCGCAGTCGTCGAGTGCCGCAATCTGATGGCCGGCGACGGCCAGCTGTACTTCAGCGAATCGCTGGCCACGTTCACCGACGACGTCAAGCGCGCGCGGCCGACGGTGTTCGTCTCGGTGCCGCGGCTGTGGCTCAAGTTCCAGCAGGGCGTGCTGCAAGCGCTGCCGGCCGAGAAGCTCGACGCGCTGCTGGCCGACCCGGCGACGGCATCCGCCACCGGGCGCCGGGTACTCGCCAGCCTGGGCCTGGACGAGGTGCGCCTGGCCGCCGTGGGTGCCGCGCCGATCCCGCCCTCGCTGCTGGCCTGGTACCGGCGTCTGGGCCTGCACATGCTCGAGGGCTACGGCATGACCGAAGACTTCGCCTACTCGCACCGCAGCACCACCGAGTTCAACGCCGCCGGCCATGTCGGCGTGGCCTGCCCCGGCGTGCAGGTGCGCATTGCCGACGACGGTGAGGTGTTGATCAAGTCGCCGGGGCAGATGGTCGGCTACTACCAGCGCCCCGACCTGAACGCACAGTGCTTCACCGAAGACGGGTTCTTTCGCACCGGCGACCGCGGTGAGCTGGCTGCCGACGGCCAGTTGAGGCTGACCGGCCGCGTCAAGGAGCTTTTCAAGACCT